>NZ_ATHV01000019.1 GCF_000422205.1 Desulfovibrio sp. X2 | reverse complement strand
CCCGCCGGGCCGTTTCGTTTGCCGCTCGCCCGCCTTCGCAGGCCGTGCGATCGCAGCCTCTATCTGCTCCGGGCCTGGTAGCGCGCCAGCTGCTTTTCCAGGCGGCGCGAGGTGGCCGTGAGCACGTAGCAGACGATGAAGTAGAGCACGAGGATGGTGAGGTATATCTCGGTGGGCGCGGTCAGGGCGCGGTTGTTGACCTGGTCCGCCGCGCGGGTCAGCTCGAGCACGCCGATGATCGAGGCCAGCGAGGTGTCCTTGGTCAGGGAGACGAACTGGTTGACGAAGGACGGGATCATGTTGCGCAGGGCCTGCGGCAGGACCACGTAGCGCATGGCCTGCACGTGCGTGAGGCCCGAGGAGCGGGCCGCCTCCATCTGTCCCCGGGGCAGGGCCAGCACGCCCGCGCGCACGATCTCGGCCACGTAGGCGCCGGTGAAGACGATGAAGGCCAGCAGCGAGCTGGTGGTCGCGGGCATGGCCTCGCCGAAGAGCACCGGGCCGAGGAAGTAGAACCAGAAGATCATGAGGAGCAGCGGGATGCCGCGCACGATCTCGATGTAGAGGACGGCGGGCAGCTTGATCCAGAGCGCGCGCGAGAGCCGTCCGAGACCGGCCAGCAGGCCGATCCAGAAAGCGCCGAAAATGCCGCCCGCGGCAAGCAGGATGGACAGGGCGAGCCCGCCGAGCGGTCCCCTGGGGTAGGCTCCCCAGAGGAAGTAATCAAAATTGTTGGCGACGACGTTCCAATGCACCTTCGAGGTCTCCTGAGCTTCGCTTCCGGCCCGTTAGTACCGGATCTGCCTGAGGAAGAGGCGGTTGTACTGTGTGATGACGAGGGAGACCACGAGCGAGATCACCAGATAGATGAGCGTGGCCACGGTGAACGCCTCGAAGCCGTGGAAGGTGTAGGACTCGATCTGGCGCGTCATGTAGGTCAGCTCCATGACGCCGATGGTCATGCACAGCGAGGAGTTCTTGATCAGGTTCAGGAACTGCGAGATGAGCGGCGGCACGATGATCCTGAAGGCCTGCGGCAGGATGACGTAGCGCATGGCCTGCAGGAAGGACAGGCCGCAGGCGCGCGAGGCCTCGAGCTGGGTCTTCGGGATGGAGAAGATGCCCGAGCGGATCTCCTCGGCGATGAAGGCCGCGGTATAGACGGTGAGGGCGATGACTCCGGCCGCGAACTCGAAATCGTGGTTGTAGAGCCACTGGTTGACGAAATCGGGCAGGACCGCCGCTGAGCCGAAATACCAGAAAAAGATCTGCACCAGCAGCGGGGTGTTGCGGAAGAATTCCGTGAAGGCCAGCGCTATCCACTCGAGAACCCTGACCCGGGACAGCCTGAACACGGCGATGAGGGTGCCCAGGAGCACGGAGAAGAGGATGGCCACGGCCGAGATGTGGAGCGTCTTGAGGGTGCCCTCGAGGATCCACTGTCCGTACTTGCCGTGCAGGACGAGATTCCAGTCGAATGAGTAGGCCACGCGCGCTGCTTTGTGTTTTCGGGTTGCGGGAAACGGGCGGGACGCTTATGCGTCCCGCCCGAAAAAGACCCCTACATGGGCCAGATTTCCATCTTCCAGGTCAGGGGCAGGTAGTACTTGGTATCCTTGCCGAACCACTTGTTGTAGGTCTTGGCGTAGTCGCCGGAGATCCACATCTCGGCCAGGGACTTGTTCACGAAGTCGCGGAACTTGGAGTCGTTCTCGGGCAGGCCGAGGCCGTAGGGCTCGGCGGAGATGTAGTCGCCCACGATCTCCCACTCGTTCGGGTTCTCGTCGCTGTTCTTCAGGCCCAGCAGGATGGTCGAGTCCGTGGTCACGGCGGCGACCTTGCCCTGCTTCAGAGCCAGGAAGGCCTGCGGGTAGCCCTCGAAGGAGATGACCTGGCAGTCGGGCTGCGCGTCCTTGATGTTCTGCTCGGAGGTGGAACCCTTGGCAGTGCCGACCTTCTTGCCCTTCAGGTCAGCGGCGGACTTGATGCCGGAGCCCTTCTTCACGAGCAGCTTCTGGCCGTCCATGAAGTAGGTGATGGAGAAGTCGATGACGTCGTCACGCTCGAACTTGTGGGTCATGGTGGCGGCCACCAGGTCCACGGAGCCCTGGGTGAGCATGGGGATGCGGGTGGCGGAGGTGACGGGCTTGAGCTCGAGCTTCACGCCCAGCTTGTCTGCGATGTACTTGCAGATGTCCACGTCGAAGCCGACCAGCTGGTTGGTCTTCTCGTCCACGAAGCCGAAGGGCACGACGGAGTCCTTGACGCCGCAGATGAGCGTGCCGCGCTGCTTGATCTCTTCCAGCTTGCCCGCGTGGGCAACGGCGCCCGCGGCCATGACCAGGCAGAGGACCGCAGCCAGGATGAACGTGATTCTGCGCATGGGACCGACCTCCTTGCGTGTTTGAAGTGTTGCGGCCGGGACTTCCGGCTACAGTATCTCCCTGAGAAACGCACGGGTGCGTTCGTGACGCGGATTGCGGAAGAACTCGTCCGGCGGTCCCTGCTCGATGACCTCTCCGGCGTCCATGAAGATGACGCGGTCCGAGACCTCGCGGGCGAAGCCCATCTCGTGGGTCACGCAGAGCATGGTCATGCCGTCGCGGGCGAGGTCCTTCATGACCGAGAGGACCTCGTTGATCATCTCGGGGTCGAGCGCCGAGGTGGGCTCGTCGAAAAGCATGATCTTGGGCTTCATGGCCAGGGCGCGGGCGATGGCCACACGCTGCTGCTGGCCGCCTGAAAGTTCGGCCGGGAACTTGAGGGCCTGGTCGTGGATGCCCACGCGCTCGAGCAGTTCGAGCGCCACGGTCTCGGCTTCGTCCCTGGAGACGTCCTTGACCTTGGTCGGAGCCAGGGTGATGTTCCGAAGGACCGAGAGATGCGGATAAAGGTTGAACTGCTGGAAGACGATGCCTATCTCGCTGCGCAGACGGTTGATGTTCACGTCCGCGTCCTTGATGTTCTTGCCCTCGATGACGATCTCACCCTGCTGGTAGTCCTCGAGCCGGTTGATGCAGCGGATCAGGGTCGACTTGCCGGAGCCCGACGGGCCGCAGATGACCAGAACCTCGCCCTTCTCGACGGTCTCATTGATGTTCTTGAGGACGTGGAAGTCGCCGTACCACTTGTTCAGCGACCGGATATCGATGAGTGCCATGACGCTCCTTTATGTCGGGGCATGGGCCGTGCGGCCCGGCGTAGCGTAGAGAACGGAGCGGCGGCCGAAAGCCGCCGCCAGCAAGCTTCCTGGTTGTATCCCGTGTGCCGGAATTGTCAAGCTTGCGTCAAACCCCGCAGAAAGCCTCTGAAGATTGCCATTGCATGACACATGGGGTATGGCGGACGCACTACGGCAGGCGGCACCGCAACGAATACCGTGCGGAAAATGACTGATAGCACAAACAATTCAGCGGCAGAAAGCAGGAAATGTCGAAAAAAGCAAAAGGGCAGACCGAGATCACCATCTATCCGGACTGGTGCAAAGGCTGCGGCATATGCGTGGAGTTCTGTCCGGCCAAGGTCCTGGCCATCGGCAAGGACGGCAAGGCCCGGGCAGTGAAGCCCGAGGAGTGCATCAACTGCGGCTTCTGCGAACGGCACTGCCCCGACTTCGCCATCTCGGTGCGCGCCCGCGGCCGCAAGCGCAGGCTCTCCGAATGCCTCGAAAACGGCCATGAACTGCCCGAAGGCACGAAATAGGAGAGCGGCATGGCCACACTGAAGAAGAAACAGCGCAAGGCCCTCTTCGCCCTCGGCAACGAGGCCGTGGTCGAGGGCGCCCTGCTGGCGGGATGCAACTTCTACGCGGGCTATCCCATCACCCCCTCCTCCGAGATCATGGAGGTCATGGCCTCCCGCCTGCCGCACACGGACAACGGCGTCTTCCTCCAGATGGAGGACGAGATCGGCTCCATGGGCGCGATCATCGGCGCCTCGCTGGCCGGCCGCAAGGCCATGACCGCGACCTCGGGCCCGGGCTTCTCCCTCATGCAGGAGAACCTGGGCTTCGCCTGCATGACCGAGGCCCCGCTGGTGGTGGTCAACGTCATGCGCGGCGGCCCCTCCACGGGCCTTCCCACCTCGCCCGCGCAGGGCGACGTGCAACAGGCGCGCTGGGGCACGCACGGCGACCACCCGATCATCGTGCTCTCGGCCTCGGACGTGAAGGAATGCATGGAGATGACCATCACCGCCTTCAACTTCGCCGAGAAGTACCGCTCGCCGGTCATCCTGCTCATCGACGAGATCACCGCGCACACGCGCGAGAAGATCGAGCTGCCCGAGCCGGGAGAGTTCGAGATCTTCAACCGCGGCTACCCGAGCGTGCCGCCGGAATGGTACAAGCCATACGAGGACACCATGCGCGGCGTGGCGCCCATGCCGCCCATCGGCTCGGGCTACCGCCACCACGTCACCGGGCTGACCCACGACGTCATGGGCTTCCCCACCCAGAAGCCGGACGAGATCAAGACGCTCGTGGAGCGGCTGTTCCGCAAGATCGACCAGTTCTACCCGGACATCATGCTCGTAGAGGAGTACCGCACCGAGGACGCCGACATCGGCGTGGTGGCATACGGCTCCGTGGCCCGCTCGGCGCACCTGGCCATCGACATGGCCCGGGAGCAGGGCTACGCGGCGGGGCTCATCAAGCTGAAGACGCTCTTCCCCTTCCCCAAGCCCTTCGTGGACAAGCTGGCGCACCGCTGCTCGCGCATCGTGGTCCCGGAGATGAACATGGGCCAGATGTCGCGCGAGGTGAAGCGCGTGGCCGCCCGCAGCACGTCGGTGCGGACCATCAACCGCATCGACGGGCAGATCATCACCCCCTCCCAGATCTTCAAAGCCATCACGCAGGGGTAAGGACATGGCGGAAATCACAGAGCTCATCCATCACTATCTGCGCCACAACAAGAAGTTCCCGCACGTCTTCTGCCCCGGCTGCGGCCACGGCATCGTGCTCGGCGCGCTGATCCGCGCCATCCATTCGCTCGAGCTGTCCAAGGACGAGGTCTGCATCGTGGCAGGCATCGGCTGCTCCGGCCGCATCGCGGCCTATGTGGACTTCAACACCGTGCACACCACGCACGGCCGCGCCCTGACCTTCGCCACGGGCATCAAGATGGCCAACCCGAACATGAAGGTCATCGCCATCATGGGCGACGGCGACGCCTTCTCCATCGGCGGCAACCACCTGATCCACGCGGCACGGCGCAACATCGGCGTGACCGCCCTGGTGCTCAACAACAACATCTACGGCATGACCGGCGGCCAGTGCTCCGCGACCACGCCCCAGGGCGCCACCACCCAGACCACGCCCTACGGCCAGATGGAGAAGTCCTTCGACCTCGTGGACCTGGCGCGGGCAGCAGGCGCCAACGGCGTCTACCGCGGCACGGTCTTCCACGTGAACATGCTCGACCGCCTCATCTCCACGGCCATCACCCGGCCGGGCTTCAACCTCGTCGAGATCATGACTCCCTGCCACACGCAGTACGGCCGCAAGAACAAGTACAAGAACTCGGTCGAGATGTTCAAATGGCTCAAGAGCACCTGCCTGAACAAGGAGAAGTTCGACGAGCTGAAGCCCGAGGACCGGGAGGGCAAGCTGCCCATCGGCACCTTCGTGGAGCACGACGCCAAGGGCCTGGAGGAGCTCTACGAGGACATGCGCGTCCGGCTGCGCACCAAGGCGGCCAAGCCCGCCGCCCCTGCCGAGGCGCCCACGTCCATGGTCGAGAAGGAGACCGAGAGGAGGGAGAACCAGTGATGAAGCCCATGGAACTGCATCGCTTCGAAATCCGGCTCTCGGGCACCGGGGGCCAGGGCATCATCACGCTGGGCCGCATCCTGGGTTCGGGCCTCGCGCTCGGCCACGGCTACAACGTCACCCAGACCCAGAGCTACGGCCCCGAGGCGCGCGGCGGCGCCAGCCGCTCGGACCTGGTCATCAGCTCCCAGGCCATCAGCTACCCCAAGACCGAGAGCGTGGACCTGCTCGTGGCGCTGTCCCAGGAGGCCTGCTACGCCTACTACCGCTACATCAAGCCGGGCGGGGTGCTGCTCGTGGACACGGGACTCGTGCGCCAGACGCCGTCCAACGTCTTCCTGGGCCTGCCCTTCACCGACCTGACCATGAAGAAGATCAAGGTCCCGCAGGCCATGAACGTGGTCGTGCTCGGCGCCCTGACCTGGCTCCTGCCCTTCGCCGAGCAGAAGATCATGAAGCAGGCCCTGCGCGACAGCATGCCGCCCAAGATCCTGGACACCAACCTCAAGGCCTTCCAGCTCGGCTACTCCGAGGCCAAGAAGCGCTTCGATCCGCACGAAGCCTGGGGAAAGAAGGAGAACGAGGACGAGGCGGACGAGCGCATCGTGCTCTGATTCCTGGGAAATCCCCCACGACGGCATCCGGGGGCCGGAAAAGACAAAGCGCGGCCGGGAAGGAACTCCTTTCCGGCCGCGCTCCGTTTGCAAAAAAGGCTTTTTCCTAGGCGGGCTTGGCCACGGTGCCCTTGTTCACGCCGGTGAGTTCGGCGGACAGGGGCTTGAACTCGATCAGGGCGCGGTTGGCGGAGACGCCGAGCTCGCGCTCGACGAACTCGCCGAGCCAGGCGGCCAGGGCCGGGCATTCGTCGGCCGTGAGTCCGATGCTCTTGACCTCGACCCAGGCGGCGGGCGCGTCGGTGCCGCGATACGTCAGGGCCAGGCCGGGCTCGACGATGGTCAGGATACGCTCCACCGGCTTGCCGATGGCCGTGGCGGCCTCGTTGGCGAGCTTCAGGGCCAGGGTGCGGGCCTTGGCGGCATCCAATTCGACGTTGGTCTCGATCTTCAGGCAGGGCATGTGGTTCCTCCTTGGTCCAACAGGACGGTGTCGTCATGGCTGTAGGCCGGGGCGCAGCAGCAGAGCAGCACGAGTTCGCCCGGCCCGGTGTTCGCGATCGAGTGAGGCACCCCAGGTGCGATGCAGACGGTATCGCCCGCCTCGACGGGAAAGTCCACCCCGTTCAGGGTCATGCGGCCCCGGCCGCTGGTGACGTGGTAGAGTTCCTCGCTCACGCGGTGCAGGTGCAGCTCTGTGCGGCCGCCCTCCCCCACCCGCGCCTCGGCGAGGCTCTGGTTGCGCACGCCGAGATGCGCGTGAACGGAGGGATGCATGAGCTCGCGGATGGTGGAGCCGTCCTTGGTGACGTAGGCTCGCGCCTCCGCGTGGCGGCTCAGCACGCGCTCACCCACCAGATCAGGACGAAGACGAGGAAGAGGTTCGCGAGGTTGCGCCTGCCGTAGCTCTCGATCACCTCGCCGCGCAGGAAGGGCACGGACCAGTGCAGGACCACGAGCCACAGGACGATGACGAGCAGTGCCCGGAACATGGCCTGGGCGGGCGCCGCGAGCACCGCGAAGACGGCCAGGCCGAGGAAGTAGCCGACCACCGCCGCGGCGTTGCGTCCGTAGAAGCCGACCACGGCGTCATAGGGCACGGCCAGGCTGTCTATCTCCGCGGAGAAGAAGTCGTTCACCGTCTTCAGCGCCATGAGCAGCAGGAAGATCCATGCGGCCAGCCTGACGCCGACGAAGGCGCCCCAGGCGAGAGCACCCGCGGAGCAGGCCCAGGCCACGAGCAGGCCCACGGCAGCGCCGAAAACGAGCTTCCAGCCGACCAGATCGCGCAGTTCGCTTTGCATCTCTCTCCTCCCGGCCAAAGGTTGCTCTGTTCTCCGCACCATACGCGATGCCGCACCCCACGCAAACCCGCCGCGCCGAAAAAGCGCGCCCCGGCCACGGCCATGAGGCCGCGGCCGGAGTCCGGCTAGTAGACCTGCTTCAGCAGATCCTCGCCCGTGGTCTTCTCGCCTTCGAGCGACGAGGTGCCCGTGGAGACCTGGGTGGGCTCGGTTCCGGCGTAAAACGGCAGGAAGTAGCTCTCCTGCGTTGCCGGTCCGGCCAGGAGGCCGTTCTGTCCGTCGATGCGCACCATGGTAACGCCCGGGGGCTGGGGGAAGTCGGTGGGCGGGAACTCGTCCTCCACCTGCTTCCTGTAGTCCACCCAGATGGACGAGGCAGCGCGCGCGCCGGTCTCGTTCTTGCCCATGGGCCGGTGGTCGTCGAAGCCCACGTAGACCACGGAGACGAGGTAGGGCGTGTAGCCCACGAACCAGGCGTCGCGCTCCTCGTTGGTGGTGCCGGTCTTGCCCGCCACGGGGCGGCCGAGCTCGCGCGCGCGCCAGCCGGTGCCGTCGCGCACGACCTCCTTCATCATGGAGGCGATGAGGTAGGCGTTCTGGGGCGAGACGGCCTGATGCGACTCTGGCTCGTCCGTGTAGAGCTCCTTGCCCCAGGCGTCGACCACGCGCAGGACCATGCGGGGCTTGGCCTCCATGCCGCCGTTGGCGAAGGCGGTGTAGGCGTCGCACATGTTGAGCGGCGTGACCTCGGCGGTGCCCAGGGCCTCGGAGAGGTTGCCCTGGAAGTTGGCGTCGAGGCCGAGCTCCTTGGCCCGCTCTTCAACCTTGGAGATGCCGATCCTCTGGGCCACGCGGATGGTCACGAGGTTCAACGACTTGGCCAGCGCCGTGCGCAGGATGGTGGGGCCGCGGAAGTCTTCCTCGTAGTTCTCCGGCTTCCAGACCTGCGAGGTGGAGTAGTCCGTGAAGACGATGGGCGCGTCGAGCACCACCGAGGCCGGGGTGAAGCCGTTGTCCAGGGCCGCCGAGTAGACGATGGGCTTGAAGGACGAACCCGGCTGGCGCTTGGCCTGGGTGGCGCGGTTGAACTGCGAGCGCTCGAAAGAGTAGCCGCCGACCAAGGCGACGATGTCGCCGGTCTTGGCCAGCATGGAGACGACGGCGCCCTCGACCGTGGGCTCCTGCTGCAGGGCCAGCTGCCACGTGCCCTTGTCGGCCGAGGGCCGCTCGTCCACCGAGGCCCAGACCACGTCGCCGGGCTTGAGCACCTGCGTGGCGTCGCGCACGGCCGCCACCTCCTCGGTGGCGTGGCGCGGGTCGGGCTTGCGCGCCCAGTGCATGGTGGCCACGGAAATCTGGCCGGAGAAGGCCCCGAAGCGCACGTCCGCGCCCGAAGGCTGGACGCGGGTCACCAGGACCTTGACCCAGTCGCCCTTCTTCAGGTCCTTGGCCGCTTCGCTGCCGTCGGAGAGGAAGGAGCTGTAGACGTTGGAGTCCAGATGGCGCACCGGGCCTTCCCAGCCGCGGCGCCGCGTGGAGTCGATGAGGCCGCGGTGCAGGGCCTGCTCGGCCGCGTCCTGCTGGCGCAGGTCGCAGGCGGTCCAGACGTGCAGGCCGCCCTCGTAGACCTCGGTCTCGCCGTAGCGCTCGATGAGCCAGCGCCGGACCTCCTCGAGGTACCAGGGGCCCTTCTTCCAGGAGTAGTCGTCCATGCTCTTGAGCACGAGGGGCTGGGCCAGGGCCTCGGTCATCTCCTGCCTGGTGATCCAGCCCTTCTCGAGCATCTGCTCGAGCACGTAGTGCTGCCGGGCCTTGGCGGCATCCCAGTTCTGGTAGGGATTGTAGCGCGTGGGGGCCTGCGGCAGACCGGCCAGCATGGCCGCCTCGGCCAGCGTCAGGTCGGCCACGTGCTTGCCGAAGTAGGTGCGCGCAGCAGCCTCGACGCCGTAGGCACCCGCGCCCAGATAGATGTGGTTCAGGTAGATGGTCAGGATCTCGTCCTTGGTCAGGTACTTCTCGAGCCTGTAGGCGAGAATGGCCTCCTTGAGCTTGCGCTGGTAGCTCTTCTCGGAGGAGAGCAGCAGGCGCTTGATGACCTGCTGCGTGATGGTGCTGCCGCCCTGCTTGATGCCGCCCGCGGTGAGGTTGCGCAGGAAGGCGCGGAAGATGGCCGCCGGATCGACGCCGTCGTGCTGGTAGAAGCCCGCATCCTCCGCCGCGAGGAAGGCCTTGGGGACGTACGGCGCCATCTGCGGCAGCGTGGCCAGGAAGCGCTTCTCACGGTAGAAATAGCCCATGATCTGTCCGTCCCGGGCGTAGACCGTGGTCACGAGGGGCGGACGGTAGTCGGTCAGGGTCTTGAAGTTCGGCAGGTCCCGCGAGGCCCACAGGTAGAGCCCGAGGCCGCCGCCGATGCCGCAAAGCAGCAGGATGGAGCCGATGATGACTCCGCCGATGAACAGTTTCTTCATGGTCATATGGGATTCCGTTGCAGGCGCAGTGTGACGTTCGGGAGTCCGGGCTCGGGCGGCAGGCCCCAGGCCAGGCGGAGGCGCGCGAAGAGGTCGCGCGAGCGCTCCATGGAGAGGTGGACGCTATGGAGCAGCCGGGCCCGCCCGGCGGACTCGCGCACGGCCAGGCACATGCCCGCCAGGGCCTGCAGGCGGCCGCGTGAGTACCACAGCGGAAAGAGGCGGCAGTAGTACGGCCGGACCTCTTCCGGAAGCGTGCAGCCGTCCTCGCCCAGCAATCCGCAGGTGCCGTCCCGGCGCGTGGCCAGGCGGAAGTGGTGCTTGCGCGGATGGAAGATCATGCGCACGCACTCCTCCTCGCCGGGGAAGAGCCTGGTCATGTGGGAGAGGAAGGCCTCGGAGTTCGCCTCCTGAGCGAACCAGCCCTGTGCGCCGGTGAAGTCGCGGATGCGATCCATCTCCATCTCGGAGAGCGGAAAGCAGGCTTCCTCGTGTCCCGGAGCGAGCTTGCAGCAGGAGCCGGTAAGGGCCGCGCAGCGGGCGCAGACCTCGGGGCCGCCCAAGCCGGTATTCATAGTGATCGCGACGTCCGCCTCCGGATTATTTCGCTGTTCCGAAAAGCGCGTGGAAAGTAAATCTTCGCGACACGCTTGTCCAGGGTCAAGCAGGAGTCCCGGGGAGCCGCCGCGCCGTCCCTTCGCGGACCTCCTCCTCGTCCTCGCCGGGACGAAAGGGAGGCACGTGGCTCTCGTGCTGGAACTCGAGGATGGCGTCGGGGGGAATGTCCAGGGGGGTGAGAAAACGGATGCCGATCTTCCTGTCGTCGACCCAGACGATCTCACCCTCGGTGGCGAGGACGTGCGCGGTGAGAGGTTCGGGAAAGTCCTCGAAGGCGACGCGAAATCCCGGCGCGAGGGAGGCCGCCGACACGTCCTCGGGCAACTCGACCTTCATGCCGAGAAGACTCACGTTGCGCAGCGCTCCGGTGAAGCGCGCCTCCTCATGGCTGAAAGCGCAGCGGCCCTCGGCGGGCGCGACGCGTTCGGCCTGGCGCTGGTCCTGGCTCATTTCCCCTCCCGGTTTCATTCCCCCTCCCGGAGTTGCAAACGCCTTGCGCGGCGTCCGGATGCGTCTCCAAGGCTAGCCCAGCGGCCCGAAAAAGCAAAGGGGCCGCTCACTCCTTCATGTCGAGCTGCAGGCGGCGGTAGGCTTCGAGCGCCTCGGGCGTCGCGGGCAGGGGGTCGTCGAAGCGGATGCCGCCCTCCTCCCCGCGCAGCCAGACCACGCGGCCGCCCCATTCATTGCCGTGCAGGCAGCTCAGGACGCCGGGCAGGTCGCGCAGCCTGACTTCCCCGCCTGTGCACAGCGACGCGGCGTCACCGGCCGAGGCGAACTCGAGCCGCGCGCCGTGGCGGCTTATGTCGCGCACGATGCACAGGTGCTCGCATCCCGAGCGCGCGGCCAGGATGCAGAAGACCACATCGAGGACCGTGCGGGGCTCGCGGCGTCGTTCCGGACCGGCAGGCTGCATGGCACTTCCTTCTCGCGTTCTGCGGCGCCCAAGGACCGTGCGGCATGTTTACCAGATACCGCCGGGCGCAGGGAGAGGCAAGCCGCGATCAGAAGTCGCCGTACTCCCTCGGCCAGTAGCCGGTGAAGCCGCGGCAGAGGAAGATGGTGAACTTGCGCGCCGGTTCGCCGTCGAAGGTGGTCTGGTAATGAATGGGCGGCGAGATGTGCTCGAACATGCGCTCCACGCCCGGCTCGACCCCGTCCTTGAAGTCCTTGCGCACGTAGACGGCGTCCCAGCCCTTCTTGTCTTCGGGGCCCGGCCAGAGGTCGTACTGGTTCATGCGGCGCGAGAGCCAGGCGTTGTACACGCGCGGTTGCCCGGGCACGTAGAAGGCCAGGGCCGCGGTCATGTCGTACTGCTCGCTGAAGATGAAGACGCGCGAGGGATCGGGGAAGTCGGCCTTCTCGAGGCGCGCGACCTCCTCGCCCAGGTCGTCCCAGCCCTTGAGACGGTTGGCGGGGTTCAGGTGCCTGGGGATCGGCAGCACCGGGGCCGAGGCCACGAGCACGAAGACCAGGGCCGCCATGACCGCCCAGAGCTTGCGCAGCCGTCCCTGCCCCTGCCAGTAGCGGGCAAAGGCCAGGGCGGTCAGGAGGAAGCCTGCGGCGTAGCTCACCGCGGACCAGTTGGGCTGGATCTTGGTGTGAAAGCTCCAGAGGATGAAAAAGCCCCAGGCGGGCCAGAAGAAGATAGCCAGCAGCGCGGCTTGGCGCATGGAGAGGCCGAGCAGCCCCTTCTTGCCCCAGAAGGCCTGCCTGGCCGCGGCCACGCCGCCCACGAGCATGAAGACGAACCACCACGGGCTCATGAGCCCCACCTGGCTGCCCAGGTAGTCGGGGAAGCGGTCGAAGCGCAGCAGGCGCTTGGCCGTGTTGCCTTCCACGCCCGCCAGGGTGCCCACGTGCTTGAAGCCCACGAAATGATGCTGCGCGTTCCAGACGAGGATGGGGAGCATGCCCACGACCGTGCCCGCGAGCAGGGCGAGGACGAGGCGCGGCCAGGTGCCCTCGGGCAATTCGCCGCGGCCCTTGAGCCACCAGGCGTAGGCCAGGGCCAGGACCGGGAAGACGAGCATCATGTACTTGGCCAGGATGCCGATCGCCACGAGCGGGACCAGGGCCAGGACAGCCGCGCCCCGGGCGCGCGGCCCGACATCTTCCCTCGTGCCCGCGTCCAGGCAGAACATGGCCGCGGTCCAGCAGACCAGCAGCGGGTTGTCCGTGGTCATGAGCACCCCGGAGGCCAGGAACATGGGCGCGGTATTGGCCACGAAGAGAGTCAGGAGCCCGAGCCCGGGCCGTTTCCAGAGCTTGGCGAGCCAGAGGTAGATGACCGCCTGCAGAAGGCCGGAGCCGAGCAGCGCGCCCGCGCGCACTCCGAGCTCCGTGTTGCCGAAGATGCGCGTGAAGAAGGCGATGATCCAGGCGATGAGCGGGCCCTTGGAATAGTAGGACCACTGCAGGTGGCGCGTCCAGTCCCAGTACTGAGCCTCGTCCTGCACGAGGTTCAGCTGGCCCGTGGCCACGATGACCCAGCGCACGCCCACGCTGACGAGGATGATCAGCAGGGCGAGGAGGTCGGCGTTGCGGACGAAGAAGTTGTCGGAGCGGGGCCCGGCGGCCAAGGCCGCACCGGATCCCGCCTGTTCGTGCGAAATGGGATGCGTCATGGCGTGGACTTGTAGCCGAGGCGCGGGGCGAAGTCCAATCGGCCACCCGAATTCCCCGAAACGCCGGAATATCCCGGCACCCAGGGCCCGGGCAGGGAATCAGGGGATGAAGTAGACGTGGTTGGGCAGCTTGAAGCCGCGCTCGGCGAATCCGCCCGAAAGATCGCTCTCCTGGTCCCCCATGGTCACCAGGATGTCGTAGCCCTCGGCCTCTATGGCCTTGCGCGCGGAGCTCTTCCACGCTTCCGCCGGAGAGTGGGGCACACCGGCCGGACGACAGCGCACGCCCGCGGGTTCCGGGAATCCGGCATTGGCCAGGTTCTCCCGCGTGGCCGGGCACAGGGCGTCCGGCCTGCCGGTAACGAAGAAGACCGCGATGCCCCGCCCCGCGGCCCAGCTCGCCAGGTCGCGCACCGGAGCCACGGCGGGCAGGCGCGCCTCGCGCTCCTCGGCGTCGAAGGCAGCCTTGTCGTAGCAGAAGCCTCGCGAACGGGAGAAGGCGAACTCGGAGAGCGAGGTCTCGTCCACGTCCAGGACCAGGGCGGGCCGCGCCGCGCCCTCGGCGAGGCGGCTCTCCATGTAGGCGCGCGCCGCGTCCGCCGCCGCGCGCACGTCCGCCTCGTAGCGGCCGCTGTCGTGATATTCCTCGATGGCCCGGCGCGTCTCCCAGAGGTTGGGCACCGGCCGTGCGCAGCCCGTGAGCGGCAGGGTCAGCAGGAGAAGCGGAAGGACCGCCCGGAGGGCGAACCGGAAGTCGGTGCTGCGGGAATGCGTGCGCATGGTCTGCCGCCTCATGCCGCTGCCCGCGCCCTGATCCTCGGGGCGCGCTGCGGCCGGTTGGTGAGAAAGACGCCGAAGAGCACCGTGGCTCCGCCCACGAGCAGGGACAGGGAGACGTGCTCGCCCAGGATGAGGACGCCGAGAATGATGGCCGCCACGGGCACGAGGTTGATGAAGACCCCGGCCCGGCTGGCGCCGATACCCTTCAGGGCCTCGTAGTACCAGCAGAAGGCGAGCCCCGTGGCCACCACGCCGAGGAAGAGCAGGTTGCCCCAGGCCGTGGAGCTCACGAGAGGGATCTTCGTGACCACTCCCTCGACCAGGGCGCAGGGCAGGAGCAGGAGCGAGCCGAAGAGGCAGGCCCAGGTAACGGAGAAAAGCGGGGTCATGCATTCCACGCAGCGCTTGCCGAGGATCGTGTAGGCCGCCCAGGACAGCGCGCAGGCCAGGAGGTAGACGTCACCCATGCCGAGCTCCGAGCCCGAGGTGAAGAGCGTGGCGAGGTGGAAATGGGAGAGGATGAGGGCCACGCCGAAGAGGGAGACCGGGATGCCCAGCAGCCGCGAGGGCGAGAGCCGCGCGCCGAGGAAGAGGAAGTCGCCCAGGGCCACGAATGCCGGGATGGAGGCGGATATGAGGGCCGCGCGGCCCGCCTCCTCGGTGTGCAGGGCCGCGAAGAAGCAGGTGTTGTAGAGGAAGATGCCGGTGAGCCCGAGCAGGAAGAGCGGCAGGATCTCGTTTCGCGCGGGCAGGCGGAAGCGCTTCTCCGTGCGCATGAGGACCATGACCAGCACGAGCGAGGCGAAGACGTAGCGCAGGAAGGCCGCGGAGAACGGCGTCACCTCCCGCGCGACCACGCGGCCCGAGACCCAGGTGCCGCCCCAGATGAGCATGGAGACGAGGAGCTTTGCGTAGAGGAGCATGCGCGATCCGTCCGGTTGTGGGTGGCCGTCAGATAAACCCCGGGGCCCCGACGAGGTCCCTGCCCGGGCCACGGCCTGGGCTCCGGAAAGCCCTGCTCTACTCCTGCGGCGCGGCCTCGTCCAGACGCCCGCGCCTCAGGCTTTTGCGGGAATGGAGCGCTGCGGCCGGTTGGTCAGGAAGACGCCGCACAGCACCGTGGCGCCGCCCACGACCAGGGAGAGGGAGACGTGCTCGCCCAAGATGAAGACGCCGAGCGCGATGGCTGCCACTGGCACGAGGTTGATGAACACCCCCGCCCGGCTGGCGCCCAGGGCCTTGATGGCCTCGTAGTACCAGCAGAAGGCCACGCCCGTGGCCATGACCCCGAGGAAGGCGAGGTTGCCCCAGGCCGTGAAGCTGACCGAGGGCAGCCGCCCCAGCAGTCCCTCGCCCACGGCGCAGGGCAGGAGCAGGAGCGAGCCGAAGAGGCACGACCAGGTCACGGAAAAGAGCGGCGACATGCTCTGCACGCAGCGCCTGCCGAGCAGGGTGTAGGCCGCCCAGGCCGTGACGCAGCCGAGCAGATAGAGCTCGCCCACGCCAGCGCCGCCGGAAAAGAGCGCGCCGAGGCGGAAGTCCGAGAGGATGAGCGCCACGCCGAGAAGCGAGACCGGAATGCCGCACAGCCGTGAAAACGAGAGACGCGCCCCGAGGAAGAGATAGTCGCCCAGGGCCACGCAGGCCGGGATGGAGGCGATGACCAGGGCCGCCCGTCCGGCCTCCACGGTGCGCAGGGCCGAGAAGAAGCAGGCGTTGTAGAAGAATATGCCCGTGAGCCCGAGCAGGAAGAGCGGCAGGACCTCGTTTCGCGCGGGCAGGCGGAAGCGTTTCTCCACGCGCATCTGCACGATCACGAGGAAGAGCGAGGCGAAGAGGAAGCGCAGGAGGGCCGCCGAAAAGGGCGCCATCTCACGTGCCACGACGCGCCCGGCGACCCAGGTGCCGCCCCAGATGAACATGGAGACTATGAGCTTGGCGTAGAGCAGCATGTGTGCCTCGTCCCGGGGCCTGCGGCAGTCCGGCTATTCGCGCAGAAGGGTCAGGCCGCGCTCGGCCGCGAAGGCGATGAGACGCGGGCAGAGGGCATCGCGCAGCCCCCGCTCCTTGTAGGTTTTCTGCCCCTCGGCCGTGTCGAGGCGGCAGCCGGTGAGTTCGGCGCAATTGTCGCTGCCGAACTCGGCGAGGAAGGCCTCGCGCAGTTCCTGGACCAAAGCGTAGGGAATGTCGAGGGAGTCGCGCAGGGAGCTGCGGCCGCGCGCGAGGCCGATGACCAGCACGGCCCCGGAAAGGGCGCCGCACATGCCGCCGGTGCGCGCGAGGCCGGAGCAGAAGCCCGAGGCCGCGCGCGGCAGATGGGGACCGTCGACCAGCCCTTCGGGGTCCTCGTCGGGCCCGAGCGCCTCGGCCAGGGCCTTGCTCACGCTCTCGGCGCAGAGCCAGCCGCTCCGCCAGTAGCCGGTCGCCCTATCGGCAACGTCGCTCACGGCACCCTCCACTGAATGTCGTTTGGATGCGGCCCTGTACGGGCCGGAGAAGAAGGAAGCGCAATCCATCAGGCGGAGAAACGGAAGCTTCCCTTGCCCAGGAGGTCGTGCAGGTGGACCATGCCCAC
Source organism: Desulfovibrio sp. X2 (assembly GCF_000422205.1). Classification (NCBI taxonomy): domain Bacteria; kingdom Pseudomonadati; phylum Thermodesulfobacteriota; class Desulfovibrionia; order Desulfovibrionales; family Desulfovibrionaceae; genus Desulfovibrio; species Desulfovibrio sp. X2. The sequence goes on along the minus strand of NZ_ATHV01000019.1, from coordinate 193,102 downwards.
CAGCCGGTCCTCGCAGTCCACGATGGGCAGCACGGTGACCTCGCGCGTCTCCATGAGGTCCATGGCCTCGGCCGCGGTCTGCGTGGCCGTGAGCCTGAGCCCGCCCCGGGTCATCACGCTCTCCACGGGCGCGGCGAGATCGAGCGCCGATGCCGCGGCCAGACGGCGCACGTCGCCGTCCGTGAACACGCCCTCGAGGCGCCCGCCCTCCCCTGTCACGGCCAGGAAGCCGAGCTTTCCCTCGTTCATGACGCGCAGGGCCTCGGAAAGCGGCGCGGCGGCCGCCGCCACGGGCAGCCCGTCGGCGTGCATGACGGTCGTCACCGGCTGCGAGAGGCGCCTGCCGAGCGCCCCGCCCGGGTGGCAGCGCTGGAAGTCCTCCTCGCGGAATTCCTTGCGCTCGATGAGGCAGACGGCCAGCGCGTCGCCCAGGGCGAGCTGGGCCGTGGTGCTGGCCGTGGGCGCCAGGTTGTGCGGACAGGCCTCGCGCGGCACGCCGGAGTCGAGCACCAGGTCGGCCATGCAGGCGAGCGTCGAATCCGCCCGCCCGGTCATGGCGATGACACTGACGCCGAGCGACTTGAGGGTCGGGATGATGGCGTTCAGCTCGTCGGTCTCGCCCGAGTTGGAGATGGCGAGCACCACGTCGCCCGGGCGGATGATGCCGAGGTCGCCGTGCGCGCCCTCCACGGGATGGAGGAAGTAGGCCGGGGTGCCGGTGCTCGAGAAGGTGGCCGCTATCTTGCGGCCCACGAGGCCGGACTTGCCGATGCCCGTGACCACCACGCGGCCCTGGCAGGCGGCGAGCAGCTCCACGGCCTGGGAGAAGGTCCCGTCCAGCCGTTCGGCCACGCCGGAAAGCCCCTCGATCTCGATGGCCACGACCTCACGGCCGAGCTCTCCCCAGTCACGACATTCGCATGCCATGGTCGCTCTCCCCCGCCCGGCCTACCAGGACAGGGCCACCTCGTTCTCGAGGCAGGACTTGTTGGTCTCGGGCGAGACGTCGATTGGGTAGTCGCCGTTGAAGCAGGCCATGCACCAGGAGTCCTTGGCGTGCACGGATTTGAGAAGGCCCTCGATGCTCAGGTAGTGGAGCGAATCGAGGCCGATGAAGCGCTCGATCTCCTCCACCGTGTTGTTGGCGGCGATGAGCTCGCCCTTGGAGGAGAAGTCGATGCCGTAGAAGCAGGGGAAGCGGATGGGCGGGCAGCACACGCGCATGTGCACCTCGCGGGCGCCGAGCTCGCGCAGCTTCTTGACGCGCGAGCGGATGGTGGTGCCGCGCACGATGGAGTCGTCCACGATGCAGATGCGCTTGCCCTTGATCATGCTGCGCACGGGGTTGATCTTGATGCGCGTGGAGTAGTCCCGCATGGTCTGCGAGGGCTGGATGAAGGTGCGGCCCACGTAGTGGTTGCGGATCATGCACATCTCGAGCGGCAGCCCCGAGGTCTGGGCGTAGCCCACGGTGGCGTAGATGCCGGAGTCCGGGAACGGCATGACGAAGTCCACGTCCGGGGTGGATTCCTCGGCCAGGATCTGGCCCATGCGCTTCCTGTTCTCGTAGACCACCTCGCCGAAGACGGTGGAATCCGGCCGCGCGAAGTAGACGTGCTCGAAGATGCACTGGCGCGTGGGAATGCTCTCGGCGGCCGGGATCGAGGTCACGCACTTGTTCTCGATGACCAGCATCTCGCCCGGCTCGATGGAGCGGATGTACTCGGCCTCCAGCAGGTCGAAGGCGCAGGTCTCGGAGGCCAGGACGTGGGCGTCGTTGACCCGGCCGAGCGCGAGCGGGCGGAAGCCGTGGGGGTCGCGCACCGCGATCAGCTTGTTGTTCACCAGGATGAGGAGCGAGTAGGCGCCGCGCACGCGGGCGCAGGCCTTGGCCACGGCCTGCTCCACCCCGCCGTCGCGCAGGTGGCGCGCGATGAGGTGCACGAAGATCTCCGAATCCATGGTCGTCTGGAAGATGGAGCCGGTGGCCTCGAGCTCGCGCCGAAGCTCCACGGTGTTCACCAGGTTGCCGTTGTGGGCGATGGCGAGCTGCGTGTTGCCGAAGCGCACCAGGAAGGGCTGGGCGTTGCGGATGAGCGAGGCGCCGGTGGTGGAGTAGCGCACGTGTCCCACGGCGATGCGTCCCTTGAGCTCCTTGCCCAGGTGGCGCTCGGTGAAGACGTCGTGCACCAGCCCCATGCCCTTGTGCTCGCGGATGTTCTCTCCGTCCCAGGTGACGATGCCCGCGGACTCCTGGCCCCTGTGCTGCTGGGCGTAGAGGCCGAAATAGGCCAGGCGGGCGGCCTCGTCGTGGTTGTAGATGGCGAAGAGACCGCAGTAATCCTTCTTGCTCATGCCGTTCCTCCCGGCCGGTCCAAGGGGCTAGCCCTTGTAGTATTCCTGCAGGCTCTGCACGGACATGCCGGAGTCGCGCAGCGCCTTCACTGCCTGGGCCATGGCCCAGGCGCCGGAGATGGTCGTGGTGTAGGGGATGCCGTAGAGCAGCGTCGTCTGGCGCAGCTCGCGGGAATCGTTGATCGTCTTCTTGCCGCTCGCGGTGTTGATGACCATGTCGATGCGGCGGTTCTTGATCAGGTCGCAGATGTTGGGCCTGCCCTCGTAGACCTTGAGCACGGGCTCGGCCGTGATGCCGTGGCCCGAGAGGAAGGCTGCCGTGCCGCTGGTGGCCACGATCTTGAAGCCCATGTCCCGGAACAGGCGCACGGGCTTCAGCGCCGCTTCCTTGTCGCGGTCGTTGACCGAGATGAAGAGCGTGCCCTCGGTGGGCAGGCGCTGGCCGGCCGCGTACTGCGACTTCATGAAGGCCAGGCCGAACTCGTTGTCGATGCCCATGACCTCGCCGGTGGAGCGCATCTCGGGTCCGAGCAGGATGTCCACGCCCGGGAAGCGGTTGAACGGGAAGACCGACTCCTTGACCGAGATGTGGCCGGACTTGCGCATGGCCCAGGGGTCGAGCTCCTTGAGCTTTCTGCCCATCATGACCTGGGTGGCCAGCTTGGCCAGGGGCACGCCCGTGGCCTTGGAGACGAAGGGCGAGGTGCGCGAGGCGCGCGGGTTGACCTCGAGGATGAACACCTGTCCGTCCTTGATGGCGAACTGGATGTTCATGAGGCCCACCACGCCGAGCTCCCTGGCCAGGGCCTTGGTCTGGCGCCTGATCTCGTCCTGCAGCTCGGCCGGGATGGTGTGCGGCGGGATGACGCAGGCGGAGTCGCCGGAGTGGATGCCCGCCTCCTCGATGTGCTCCATGATGCCCGCGACGTAGGTCTCCTCGCCGTCGGACAGCGCGTCCACGTCCACCTCGATGGCGTTCTCCAGGAACTTGTCCACCAGGATGGGGTGCTCGGGCGAGGCGACCACGTTCTCGCGGAAGTAGTTCTCGAGCTCCGCATCGTCGTAGACGATCTCCATGGCCCGGCCGCCGAGCACGTAGGAGGGGCGCACGACAACGGGGTAGCCGATGCCCCGCGCGATCGCCAGGGCCTCGTCGAGGGACTTCGCGATGCCGTTGGCCGGCTGGAGCAGCTCGAGCTTCTCGAGCAGCGCCTTGAAGCGCTCGCGGTCCTCGGCGCGGTCGATGGCGTCCGGCGAGGTGCCGAGGATGGGCACCCCGGCGCGCATGAGCGGCACGGCTAGGTTCAGCGGCGTCTGGCCGCCGAACTGGACGATCACGCCCTCGGGCTTCTCGAACTCGATGATGTTCAGCACGTCCTCGTAGGTCAGGGGCTCGAAGTAGAGCCGGTCGGACGTGTCGTAGTCGGTGGACACGGTCTCGGGGTTCGAGTTGACCATGATGGAGCGGATGCCCATCTCGCGCAGGGCGAAGGAGGAGTGGCAGCAGCAGTAGTCGAACTCGATGCCCTGGCCGATGCGGTTGGGGCCGCCGCCGAGGATGACGACCTTGCGGCCCTCCTCCGGCGTCATCTCGTTGCCCTTCTCGTAGGTCGAGTAGTAGTAGGGCGTGTAGGCCTCGAACTCCGCGGCGCAGGTGTCCACCAGGTAGTAGGTGGGCTCCACGCCGAGCGTCTTGCGCAGGCGGCGCAGATCGTGGCTGGCCCACTTCCAGAGGGTGGCCAGCTGGCGGTCGGAGAAGCCCATGGCCTTGGCCTCGGCCAGCAGGGCCGGAAGCTTCGGGTTGTCGGGCGAGATGGACTCGGAAAGGCCGAATTCCTTCAGCCGCTCCTCCATGGCCACGATCTCGCGCATCTGGCGCAGGAACCAGGGGTCGATGGCGGTGGCGGCGTAGATCTCGTCATCCGAGAAGCCGCAGCGCATGGCCTGGCGCACGGCGAAGAGGCGGCGCGAGTTGGGCTTGCGCAGGCTGGCGAGCAGCGCCTCGCGGTCGCAGGTCGGCTCGTCGAAGTCCTTGCCCAGGCCCGGCATGCCGATCTCCAGGCCGCGCAGGCCCTTCTGCAGGGCCTCCTTGAAGGTCCGGCCGATGGCCATGGTCTCGCCCACGCTCTTCATGGCCGTGGTCAGCTCGTCCTTGGAACCGGCGAACTTCTCGAAGGTGAAGCGCGGGATCTTGACCACGCAGTAGTCGATGGTCGGCTCGAAGGAGGCCATGGTCTCGCGCGTGATGTCGTTGGGGATCTCGTCCAGGGTGTAGCCCACGGCGAGCTTGGCGGCGATCTTGGCGATGGGGAAGCCGGTGGCCTTGGAGGCCAGGGCCGAGGAGCGGGAGACGCGGGGGTTCATCTCGATGATGACCATCTCCCCGTTCTCCGGGTTGACCGCGAACTGCACGTTGGAGCCGCCCGTATCCACGCCGATCTCGTTCATGATGGCGATGGCCGCGTCGCGCATCTTCTGATACTCGACGTCGGTCAGGGTCTGGGCCGGGGCCACGGTCACGGAGTCGCCCGTGTGCACGCCCATGGCGTCCACGTTCTCGATGGAGCAGATGATCACGCAGTTCCCGGTGCGGTCGCGCATGACCTCGAGCTCGAACTCCTTCCAGCCGAGCACCGAGCGCTCGATCATGACCTCGGACTTCATGGAGGCGTCGAGGCCGCGCTGGGCGATCTCCTCGAGGTCCTCCATGTTGTAGGCCACGCCGCCGCCCGTGCCGCCGAGCGTGTAGGCCGGGCGGACGATGAGGGGAAAGTCGATCTCGTGTCCCAGGCGGCGTACGTCGTCCATGGTGTGGGCGATGCCGGACTGGGGCACGGCGAGGCCGATGTTTTCCATGGCCTCGCGGAACTCCTGGCGGGACTCGGCCTTGCGGATGGCCTCCTGCGAGGCGCCGATGAGCTCCACGCCCAGGCGCTCGAGCGCGCCGGACTCGGCCACGGCCAGGGCCGTGTTCAGGCCGGTCTGCCCGCCGAGGGTGGGCAGCAGCGCGTCGGGACGCTCCTTCTCGAGGATCTTCACCACCGCTTCGGGCGTGATCGGCTCGATGTAGGTCTTGTCCGCCAACTCCGGGTCGGTCATGATCGTGGCCGGGTTGGAGTTGATGAGCACGACCTCGTACCCCTCCTCCTTCAGCGCCTTGATGGCCTGAGTTCCGGAGTAGTCGAATTCGCAGGCCTGGCCGATGACGATCGGGCCGGAGCCGATCAGCATGATCTTTTTGATGTCGGTGCGTTTGGGCATGTTTGGCAGGCGTTGAAGGTTCCTGAGGAACGGCGGGAGCCGCCGCGACGGGTGACGCCGGACCCAGCGGTCCGCGGGTGCTGTTCCACCCCGTCCAAGGCGCGGGCACTCTAGCCGAAAGCGCGGCCGCAGGCAATGGGACGAAGGGGGCTACGAACGCAAAAAAGGCTGCCGGGGCACACGGATGGAAAACGTCTCGCCGGGCGGCGCGAAACGCCCGGCCGGGGCCGCCTGCCGGGCACGTTGACAGGCCGGGGCCGCGGCCCTAAGCAGGCTCGTCCCGCATGCGCGGGGCACACCACGCACCGGAGCCAGCCATGCCCGTCGTCCTCGGAACCGCCCTTCTCCTGTGTCTCTCCAACGTCTTCATGACCTTCGCCTGGTACGCCCACCTGAAAAATCTGGCCGACAGGCCATGGTACGTCGCCGCGCTCGTCTCCTGGGGAATCGCCCTCTTCGAGTACCTGATCCAGGTTCCGGCCAACCGCCTGGGCTACACGCAGCTCTCGCTGCCGCAGCTGAAGATCATGCAGGAGGTCATCACCCTCTCGGTCTTCGCGCCCTTCTCCATCTGGTACATGGGGCAGCCGCTGAAGCTCGACTTCCTCTGGGCGGGCCTGTGCCTGTGCGGCGCGGTCTACTTCATCTTCAGGTAGCAGCCCCGGCACTCCGCCAGATAAGCAGCCGCGCGCCCATGGCAAGTCCCGGCGGCCGCGCCGGTCACGAACAGCAGGAATCGGCGCCGGAGAGCCTGCGCAAAAACGGCAGGCGCGAAAGCCAGCCGTTCAGGATGGCCTGGGCGCAGCCCACGCCGGGCCGGACGGTGATCGCCGCCGCCGCGCAGTTGGTGGCGCAGGCGCCGCACTCCATGCAGCCGCCCGGGTCGGCCAGCCGCGCCTTGCCGGTCTCGTCCAGGGCCAGGACAGCGTGCGGGCAGACCGCGACGCAGGCGCCGCAGCCCACGCACGCCGCGCGGTCCAGGGCCAGGGTGGTGACGTTCTCGAAATGGCGGAACTCCCGCATCACGCGCCTCCCGATCCGATGGAAAACCAGCAGGGCACCAGCCAGAGCAGCACGGCCGCGAGCAGGAGCCCGGCCTGCAGCGGCATGTAGCGCCGCATCTCCCGATCCACGCCCGAGAGCGAGGTGAAGGGCGTGGAGCCGGTGTAGTTCATGGCGAACCACGAGGCGAAGGCCATGGCCGCGCACACGGCGGCCAGCCCATCGGGCAGGCCGTGCGCGAGGACGGAGGCGAGCGCGAGCCCCACTGCTCCGCCCGCGACGAGCCCCTTGGCGGCGAAGGCGCGCACCGGGATGCGGGCGAGCAGCGCGGGCACCAGGAAGACGCCCGCGGCAAAGGCCGCGGCGAAGACCGCGAAACCGCCGAGCGCTGCCCGAAGCGTGCCCGAAACAGTGAACCCGCCCGGCCCGAGCGCGGCGAGCACGAGGCAGCAAAGGGCCACGGCCAGGGTCAGCCTGCGGTTGGCCCTGATCTCCACGAAGCTCACGGCCAGCCGCTCGGCAAGCGGGAAGCGCACCTCCCGCAAGGCCTCGCCCGCCGTCATGCCCGCATCGAGGAACGCGGGCAGGTCCTCGGCCCTGACTGGCCCGAAGACGCCCGAAAAGCCGCACAGGCGGCGCAGCCGGTGCGCGGCCACGCCGGGCGCACAGAGCTGCGGCAGGACGAGGCGGCGGTGCGAGACGACCTGTTCAAGCTTCGCCGCGCGCACCCGGTCCGCGACCTCCTCTGTGGAGAAGGTCCGCTTGCCCGCGGCGCACCAGACGTTGATGCCGTACGTCTCGACCACGAGGATCCAGCAGGCGCGCCCAGGCAGGGCGCGGCGCAGGGTGTCGAAGGTCAGCTTGTAGTTGGAGGTGACGAGGACCGGGCTCTCTGGCGTGGCCGCGCCCAGGGCGTAGAGCCCGGGGGCGATGCGGTACGAGTCCCGGCCGATGCCGAGGCGCACGGCCAGCGCGCCCAGGCGGTCGCGGCCGCGCCAGGCGGAACGCACGCGCGGCACCGGCCCCGCCGGGGTCTCGATCCAGCCCTCGACGAACGGCCAGGCGCGCAACCCGGGACGCTCTCCTGCCGCCTCCGGCGGCAGTTCCGTCTTGGGTCCTCAGCAGGGCGCCGCGTCCGGTTGAGGCGCACGCACGTCAAGTTCAGGCGTACACCCTCCGGAACAGGCGCATGCCCCTCCGCTCTCCCGGAAGTCCGAGAGCCCTGGCACGCCGACGGATGGAGAGTCCGTCCCCTGGCACTGCTCCTGAAACGGTTCGATGGTCAGAGGCTTCATTCCCTTCTCCCCTGCTGCGGTGCATCGTCCGGCGATCCGCCCGGATATTCGTCCGGACGCAGCGGAAACGCAGCGGCACAGGCCGCGAAACGGGCCAGCAGGTCGCGGTCCACGCAGTAGCAGATGCGCGGCCCCTCCACCTCGCCGAGCAACACCCCGGCCTCCTTGAGGACCTTCAGGTGCTGGCTGACCGTGGACTGGGCCAGGGGCAGGATGTCCACGATACGGCCGCACACGCACCTGCCCTCCGCCACCAGATGGCGCACGATGGCCACGCGCGCCGGATGGCCCAGCGCCTTGGCGATGCGCGCGAAGGCCTCGTCGTCGAGCGGCGGCAAAGCCGCTGCAGCGTCCGCCCGCGGGACAGCCTGCATGGTCCGGATGATCTCGTTCGTATTCATCGTATTTCGACGATAAGCGATAGCCAAGCCGCCGTCAACCGCCCTGCGCAAACGAAAGGGCCGGAGGCATCCACCCCCGGCCCTCAAAACCCCCTCCCAATTCAGGCCGCTCAAAACGCGGCAGATGCAAGGCGCAAGAAAAGCCCAGGCCCGACGCGTAGTCCGCCTACGCGAGGGTCTGGGCTTTTCGCAGCAACGCAGCAGATGCCGCGTTTTCAACGGCCTGACCTAAAACATATCTTTCTCCGACTCGGAGATGGTCTTGTCCAGGACCTCGCGCAGCTTGTCCGGCAGGCCCATGATGTCCACGTTCAGGAAGCCGCGCACGATGGTCGAGGAGGCCTCCTCCTCGTCCAGTCCGCGCGCGGTGAGGTACTCGATCTCCTCCTGGGCGATCTTGCCCACCGCGGCCTCGTGCGAGAGCTCCACGCCCTCAACCGTGCCCTCGAGCTCCGGGATGGCGTGGATCACGCCGCCGCCGAGGATGAGGCCCTTGCACTCCAGGTGCCCCTTGGCCGGGACGGCGTTGCCCTGGATGTGGCCGCGGTTGATGATCGTGCCGCCCGAGGCGATGGTCCGGGCGATGATCTCGCAGCGCGTCTCGGGCGCGTCCATGATCACGCGGTTGCCCATGTCCAGGTAGGAGCCCTTGGGCGCCACGACCACGGAGTTGAAGCGCGCCACGGCGCCCTTGCCGCCGAGCGTGATCGACGGGTACATCTGGAGGTATTTCACGGGCTTCATGAGCACGTAGTTGTTCAGGAACTGCCCGCCCTCCTCCACGTAGCCCGCGGAGCGGGGCACCACCGAGACGTTCTCGCCCCAGTTGTGGATCATGGTGAAGGTCAGCTTGCCGCCCTTCTTCACGTAGAACTCGGAGATGCCGATGTGGGCGCTTTCCTGGGTATGCTTGGAGACGGCGCAGCCGGTGATGATGTGCAGCTCGGCGCCCTCTTCCACGATGACGATGTTGTGCACGGACTGCCCGGCCTTGTTGGCCTTGATGAACAGGCAGGACTGGACCGGCTCCTCGATCTTGGCGCCCTTCTCGGCGCGGATGAAGTAGCCGCCGTGCAGGTACTCGTTGGCCTTCTTCGTGGCCTCGTCCTTCTCGGGATCGATGAGCTTCCAGAAGTATTCCGGCAGGCCGTCGTATTTCTTCAAGGCATCCTTGATGTCCATGATCTCCACGCCGGGACGGGAGGTATGACAGTAGGCGCCGGAGTGGTCCATGTGCAGGAAGCTGCCGCTGCGGCCCTGCTCCTCCACGTCCACGCCGGACATCAGGAGCGTCTCCTTGTCGTGTTCGTCGAGGCTCCGCAGGTCGCCGAGCTTGGCGGCCTCGTGGCCGGTGAATTCGAAGTTGTCGAGCTTTATGGGCTTCATTTTCGGCTCCTTCTGTGATGGCCCCGCTAGGGGAGGCGCTCGACCAGGGAGTTGTCCAGGCAGCGCACACACTCCTGGTAGCCGAACTTGCGCACGTGCTCGAGGATGTCGCGCGGCCTCGCCTCGCAGCAGAGCACGCCGTTGTAGAGCACCTGGCCCCGGTCGGCGTTGATGTAGTCGAGGATGTAGCCGGTGTGGGTGATGATCAGGCCCGAGGTCTCGCGCACGCGCTTGACCTCTTCCGGATTCCGGTCGGGACGGGGCTTGTCCTCGCCCTGCAGCAGCTCGCGCACCACGCGGCCGATGAGCGCCATGTTCTCCAGGTCCACGCCGGACTCGGGCTCGTCGAAGAGCACCAGGGAAGGCTGCTGGGCCATGAGCTGCAAAAGCTCGCTGCGCTTTATCTCGCCGCCGGAGAAGCCGGCGTTCACGTCGCGCTCCAGGAACTGGTCGAAGTTCACGCGCTTGGCCATGTCTTCCACGTCGACCTCGCGGCCGCGGGCGCACATGCGCACCAGGTGGTGGATGGGCAGGCCGTGGATGGTTGGGGGGCGCTGGAACGACATGCCGAGACCCAGGCGGGCGCGCTCGTGGGTGGGGGCATGGGTCACGTCCACGCCCTTGAAGATGATGCGGCCCCCGGTGATCTCGTAGTTGCCGAAGCCCATGAGGGTCATCAGCAGGCTGGTCTTGCCCGAGCCGTTGGGGCCGAAGAGGATGAAGGTCTCGCCCGGTCCGATGTGCAGGTCGATGCCCTTCAGCACCTCCCGTTCACCGATCTTCACGTGCAGGTTCTCGATATGCAGCATGTGTTCCTCTCTCGTCTGCGGAAACGGAAAACGGGGGAAAAGGGGAAGTCCTGGGGCGATATCCTGTCGCGCCCCGGGCTTCAACCCCAAATCTTCACTATGGGCACTTTTTCCGGCTTGGCAAGGCGCGCGGCGCGATTGTCCCGATTTTTCTCCGCCCGCCCTCAGCTCCCGCGCTCGTAGCGCCGCGAATCGCGGTTGTAGCAGTACACGCAGCGGTCGCGCAGCGCGAACAACTTGATCAGCGCCATGCCCGCGGCGAAGCCGCCCACGTGCGCCCAGAAGGCCACGCCTTCGCCGCCGCCCCTGCCGACCGATCCCGCGAGGCCGAAGAGGAACTGCAGGGCGAACCAGAGCCCCAGGAAGAAGACGGCGGGAATCTCCACGATCCACGGAAAGATGAAGATGGGGATGAGCGTCAGCACGCGGCTGTGCGGATAGAGCACGAAGTAGGCGCCCATGACCCCGGCGATGGCCCCGGACGCGCCGATGACCGGGACGGTGGAGCCTGGAAAGAAGAGCATGTGCGTGCCCACGGCGCAAAGCCCGCACACGAGGTAGAAGACAACGAAGCGCAGCGGTCCCATGGCGTCCTCCACGTTGTCCGCGAAGATCCACAGGGACCACATGTTGAGCAGGAGGTGCATCCAGCCGCTGTGCAGGAACATATGCGTGAGGAAGGGCAGCGCCTCGAAGGCGGCACTCGTCGTGTACATCACGGAGTGGGCCCCCAGGTAGCGGGCGGGGACCAGGCCGAAGACGTGCATCACGTCGAAGAGCACGGGACGCGGCAGGCTGAGCTCCCCCAGAAAGACCAGCACGTTGAGCGCGAGGATGGTCCACGCGGCGAACGGCGGCTTGAGGTTGGGGATGCTGTCCCGCAGGGGGATCACGCGCCCGGCCCCTTGCCCTGGTCCGGGGGATCGCCCGCGTCTTCGGGACCGGTCATGTACTCGCAGGCGAACTCGGCCGCGAGATCGGAGAGGAAAGGCACGCCCTCGCCGCGCCACAGGGCGGCGATGCGCTCCCCGAGGGTACGCATGCGCGCCCGACGCAGGGCACGAAGCTCGCAAAGGGCGCGCGCGGCCTCGGCCGATAGGTCCGCGAGGCTGCCGTCGTTGACCACGACCACGTCGGCCGCGGCGGCCTTGCGCTCGTCGGGCCACTGCCAGCTGTCCAGCCAGGCGGCCAGTTCCGGCGAGAGGCCCCGCGCCGTCACCCGGGCCAGCCGCACCTCGGACGCGGCGCGCACGCAGACCACGGCGTCGGCCTCCTCGCGCCAGCCCTTCTCCTGGAAGAGCGGCACCTCGGCCACGGCCAGGCGAGCGCCCGCGTGCTGCGCATAGAAGGCGTGCAGCCGGTGGCGCACCAGGGGGTGGACGATCTCCTCCACCTCTCGGCGCACCTGGGGCGATTCGCGCATGGCCTGAAACAGGGCCCGGCGGTCCACGGGCTCGTCAGCGCCGGGCACGAAGCGCTCCCCGAAGCGGCCGCGCAGGAGATGCCAGCCGTCCGCGCCGGGCTCGTACTCGAGGGCCACGGCGCGGTCCGCCGAGAAGACCGCTGCCCCGCCCTGGCCGAGCAGGCGGCAGAAGGCGGACTTGCCCGCCCCGGGCAGGCCGACCACGGCCACGCGCTGCACAAAGCGGGAAAGATGCAGCGGCAGGCGCCTGAAATCCGCGGGCGGCGGCGAACGGAAGCACATGGGACGGCCGTCGTCCGGGTGGGGAAAGGCCAGGGCGAAGGCGTGCAGCATCTGGCGCGCGGCCAGCCTGGCCAGGCCCGGCTCCTCGCGGCGCATCTCGGCCCACTGGCGCGGCCCGTAGACCGCGTCGCCGAGCAGCGGATGGCCGATGTGCGCCATGTGCACCCTGATCTGGTGGGTGCGGCCGGTGTGGATGCGCACGGCCACGAGGGAGAAGCGGCCGTTCGGCGCCGTCCAGGCCACGGCATAGTCCGAGAGCGCGTGGCGGCCGCCCTTGGCGACCACGGCCATGCGCGTGCGGCTGCCCGGGTCGCGGCCCACGGGCGCGTCGATGCGGCCCTTGGCGGGCGCGGGCACGCCGTACACCAGGGCCAGATAGACCTTGCCCGTGGCGCGCTCGGCAAAGGCCTCGGACAGCTTCAGCCGCGCGCGGTCCGAGAGCGCGGCCAGGATGAGGCCGGAGGTGTCCTTGTCCAGACGGTGCACGATCCCCGGCCGCTCCTCGTGCTGCGCGGCGATCTCCGGGAAATCGCGCAGCAGGCGGTGGACCAGGGTCTCCTCGTCGATGCCGGGCGCGGGATGCGTGGTCAGCCCTGCGGGCTTGTCCACCACGGCCAGGGCCTCGTCGCGGTAGAGCACGCGCACGCCCTCGCGTCCGGCCTGCAGCGCAGGAGCGCGCACGCGGCCGGAAAGCTCGAGCATCTCGCCCCCGGCCAGCTTGCGGCCCGGCTTGTCTTCCACGCGGCCGTCCACCAGGGCCAGCCCCTGGCGCACGAACTCCTGCACCCGGGCGCGCGACACGCCGAGTCCGGCCACGCACCGGGCCAGCACGGCGTCCAGCCGTTTTCCGGCCGCCGAGGCCGGAGCCCGCCCGGAATAGAGATTCTCGATGGCGCGGTCGTCGCCGCTCGTCTGGATCATGTCTGGGTCGTGCCTTCCTTGACCGCATCCGGCCATCCGGGAGCAGTCCGTCCTTGTTGCGCAACCAGCTTCACGGCCGCGCGGTTCCTGCCCGGCGCGCCTTTCGCCGGACCGCCATCTTGGCATGCTTCGGCTATTTCGTCATCGCCCATTCTTGGGGCTTGACCCCCCTCTTCCCGGCCAGTAAATACGGTCAGCTTATGGTCGAGAGGGAAGTCTTCTTCCCACAACAACTCTTCAGAATCACTAGCATTACTCAACGCACAAGGAGGCTTCCGTGCCTGTCACCGTTGTGGACCATCCGCTGGTCAGACACAAGCTCGGCATCATGCGCGAAGAGGGCATCAGCACCAAACAGTTCCGTGCCCTGGCCAGCGAGGTCGCCCGGCTTCTGACCTACGAGGCGACCAAGGATTTCGAAACCCAGAAGACGGTGATCAAGGGCTGGGCCGGCCCGGTCGAGGTCGAGCACATCAAGGGCAAGAAGGTCACGGTTGTCCCCATCCTGCGCGCGGGGCTGGGCATGCTGGACGGCGTCATGGACATGATCCCCGGCGCCAAGGTCAGCGTGGTGGGGCTCTACCGCAACGAGGAGACGCTCGAGCCCGTGCGCTACTACGTCAAGCTGGCCAACGAGATCGACAAGCGCACCGCGCTGATCCTCGATCCCATGCTGGCCACGGGCGGCACGCTGCTGGCCACCATCGACCTGCTCAAGGAAGCCGGCTGCACGTCCATCAAGGGCATCTTCCTGGTGGCCGCGCCCGAGGGTCTGAAGAAGCTCGAGGAGCAGCACCCGGACGTCGAGGTCTACGTCGCGGCCATCGACGAGCGTCTGAACGAGCAAGGCTACATCATTCCCGGCCTGGGCGACGCCGGGGACAAGATATTCGGCACCAAGTAGACCGGCTGCGAGGCCGACAAACGACGGAGACGACCATGTCCACCCACTCCAGCACGAACTACGTCTTCCGCCTGCGCGACGCCCTCCTCGGCGCGCAAATGCTCTTCGTGGCCTTCGGCGCCCTTGTCCTGGTGCCGCTGCTCACGGGGCTCGACCCCAACGTGGCCCTGTTCACGGCGGGCGCGGGCACGCTGCTCTTCCAGATCATCACCAAGGGCAAGGTGCCGGTCTTCCTGGCCTCTTCCTTCGCCTTCATCGCGCCCATCATCTACGGCGTGAAGACCTGGGGCATCCCCCAGACCCTCTCGGGCCTGGTCGCCGCGGGCCTGGTCTACGTGCTCCTCGCCGGGCTCATCAAAAGCTTCGGGCCCAAGGTGCTCGAGCGCGTCCTGCCGCCCATCGTGGTCGGCCCGGTAATCATGACCATCGGCCTCATCCTGGCGCCGGTGGCCGTGAACATGGCCATGGGCAAGACCGGCGACGGCTCGGCCGTGCTCGTGCCCGAGAACACCGCGCTGCTCATCTCCCTCTTCTCCCTGGCCGTGACCATCGTCGCCTCGCTCTTCGGGCGCGGCATGCTGAAGCTCGTGCCGATCCTCGCCGGAATCACGGCGGGCTATCTGCTGAGCCTGGCCATGGGCATCGTCTCCTTCAAGGCCGTGATCGATGCGCCGCTCTTCGCCCTGCCCCACTTCGTCTCCCCCGAGCTCAACTGGCAGGCCGTGCTCTTCATCGTGCCCGTGGCCATCGCCCCGGCCATCGAGCACTTCGGCGACATCCTGGCCATCAGCTCGGTGACCGGCAAGAACTTCGTCGAGGACCCGGGGCTGCACCGCACCCTGCTCGGCGACGGCCTGGCCACCTCCATGGCCTCCCTCCTCGGCGGCCCCCCGAACACCACCTACTCCGAGGTCACCGGCGCCGTGGCCCTGACCAAGGTCTTCAACCCGGCGATCATGACCTGGGCCAGCATCTGCGCCGTGGCCCTGGCCTTCGTGGGCAAGCTCGGCGCCTTCCTCCAGACCGTGCCCGTGCCGGTCATGGGCGGCATCATGATCCTGCTCTTCGGCGCCATCACCGTGGTCGGCATGAACGCCCTGGTGCGCTCCCGCATGGATCTCATGAAGCCCCGCAACCTGGCCATCGTCGGGGTGGTGGTGGTCATGGGCATGGGCGGCATGAGCCTGCCCTTCGGCGGCGAGTTCCGCATGGGCGGCATCGGACTTGCAGGAATCCTCGGCGTGATCCTCAACCTCGTGCTCCCCGAACGGGATGACGAATAGGCGTGACGCAACAACGCAGCACCCATTCGGGGCGGGGTCCGGGCAACCGGGTCCCGCCCTTTTTTCGGCCGGACGCCCGCGGCAGCGCCTGCCGCGGGACTTCCCGCGTGCTGCCCTTCCTGCCGGGCCTGCTCACGGCCCTCCTCTGCCTCGCGCTCGCGCTGCCCGCTGCCTCGGCCAGGGCGGAAACCGCGGCAAAGGACGAGGCGGGAAAGGACGGCGGCTCCTACATGGGCATCTGGACGATGCGTCAGGGGAGCAGCGAGTGCCGCCTGCCCGTCGTCAAAACCCTGGCGGAAGGAGAGCCCTGCGCGGAATCCCTGGCCATCGCCGACCCGCGCTTCGTGCCCGCGCGCGAGGCCTCCCTGCCCGGTGACGAGGAGGTCTTCGGCGTGCGCATGGAGGGGTTCACGGCCGCGTTCCCCATGCGCATAATGGCCTGGCACGAGGTGGCCAACTTCCTGGCAGACGGCGAGAAGCGCAGCCTGACCTATTGCCCCTACGCCGACTCCGCCGTGGGCTTTTCCGGCTGCACCCTGGTCCCGAGCGGCCAGGTCTCCGAATCGAACCTCGTGCTCACGGATCGCGAGACCAAGAGCCGCTTCGTGCAGATGGACGGAGTCGCCTTTTCCGGTCCCCGCACCGGGGAAAAGCCCGCGACCTTCCCGGTGACGCGCACGACCTGGGCCCGCTGGCTGGCCGCCAATCCCGCGACCCTCGTCCTGGTGCCGCCCGACGGCACCGGCTGGGACTACGACAGCGCCCCCTTCCAGGCCTACGGCGACTCCGCCGCCTTGATCTTCCCCGTGTCCACCCACGGCGGCCCGCTCGGTCCCAAGGACCGCGTGCTCGTCGTGCAGAACGGCGAGAAGCGCGTCGCGGCCGAGATCAAGGACTTCGACCTGCGCCACCCCCAAGGGCTCGACCTCACCCTGGACGCCCGCCCTGTGCGCGTGGCGCGCGACACCGCGAGCGGAGACCTCGCCGTCGACGGCGCCACGTCCTTCGAGGCCGACTGGTTCGCCGTCAAGGCCCGCTGGCCCGGCATCTCCCTCATCCGCTGAAACGGGCCTGAAACGAAAAGCGCCCTGCCTCCTCGCGGGAGACAGGGCGCGTGCATTTCGTTCGTCCGCCTTGCCGTAAGGGGCGGGCAGGGACAGGCGCTAGAGCTCGACCTCGAAGCCGATGCCCTCGATGGCCTGCGTGAGCGTCGCGGCGCTGACGGGCGAGGCCTCGGCGAAGGTGGCGGTGCCGGAAGCGAGGTCGACCTTGACCTGGCTCACGCCGGGAATCTTCGACAGGGCCTCGGTGACCGAGGCGACGCAATGCTGGCAGCTCATTCCCTTGACCTTGATCGTACGCATGGGTTCCTCCTTTGCCCGCCCGGCGGCGCCGGAGCGCGCGGCGGACACATCCCGTTCGGGCGTCCCTCAGGCCTTCTGCCCGGCCTTTTGGCCGGCGATCCAGTCCTGGGCAGCCTTGAAGTCGAGCGTGCCTTCATAGATGGCACGGCCGGTGATGACGCCTTCGAGCCCCTTGGCCGTGAGCGGCCACAGGGCCTTCAGGTCGTCGAGGTTGGTCACGCCGCCTGCCGCCACCACGGGGATGCCCGTCGAGGAGCACAGCCGCTCCATGGCGGCCGTGTTGACCCCGGCGTGCATGCCGTCGCGGCCGATGTCGGTGTAGACCAGAAAGCTCACGCCCAGGTCCTCGAGGCGGGGCAGCACGTCGGCCACGGTGAGCCCGGCGTCCGCCACCCAGCCCTTGGTCTTGAGCCGCCCGTCGTCCGCGTCCAGGGAGACGCCGACGCGGCCGGGCAGGGCGCGGCACATGGATGCGAAAAGGTCGGGGTTCTCGAGGGCCATGGTGCCGATGATGAGCCGCGTCACGCCCGCTTCCAGGTAGGCGGAGGCCGTCTCCAGGTCGCGGATGCCGCCGCCGAGCTGCACGGACACGCCGAGCTCGCAGCAGATGCGGCGCACGAGGCCGAAGTTGACCGGCTTGCCGTCGAAGGCGCCGTCGAGGTCCACCACGTGCAGGAACCGCGCTCCGAGGTCCACCCAATGCCTGGCGGCGGCCACGGGATCCTCTCCGAAAACGGTGACGTCGTCCTTCTTCCCCTGGCGCAGCCGCACACAGCGACCGTCCTTGATGTCGATGGCGGGAAAAAGGATCACTGGGCCTGCCCCGTTCCCGTCTTCGCCGTGCCGGTCTGTTCGGGGGCGCCCAGGCCGAGCGAGCGCAGCGACTCCGCTATCGCCTCGTCGGCCATCTGTTCGGCCGTGATCCACTTGCCGCCGCGGTCCACGAACTTGCCGAGGTCGAGAAGGTTCTCGGACAGGGCCTGCTGCTTTTCGTCGAAGGCGAAGCGGCGGGCGATGCCCCCGTTCGCGACGTCGATCAGGTAGACGTACATGACCACGCTCGCGGGCTGCTGAACACCCCACTCGCCGCCCACGCGCTCGCGGTAGGCCATGAGCTGCGGCACGAGCAGATAGTCCGTGCCCACGCAGCGCCCCACCTCGAGCCAGTAGCTGAGCGCCTGGGCCTGCTGCGAACCTGAATACTGGCCGAGCTTGGCCGTCTCCTGGCAGCCGCTGACCGCGTTGCGGGGCACGAAGGCCTTGCCCGCGGCGGTGAGGTCGTCGGCGAGGACCTGGTTCAGCTTCACCAGCACCTCGGGCTTGACGAGGGTGCAGGTGCTTGGGGTGCATCCGGCGAGCAGCTCCCACTGGTGCTGGGGGTTGCTGAAACCGGCCACGGCCAGGGTCTTGGTCGCGGTCAGGTCGGGCGGCGGCGGGGCTTTCTTCTCGCAGCCGGCGGCGGCGAGAAGAAGCACGGCCAGGACCAGAAACAGGATTTGGCGAAGAATGCGCGGCATCGGTAGAGACTCCCGTCAGTCGAGGCTTCCCTTGGTGCTGGTCACGCCGCTGCGGCTTTGGCGAAGCGCAGCGCGCAGAGCAAGGCCGAGGCCCTTGAAGGCCGACTCCAGCAGATGGTGGCCGTTGGTACCGTATTCGAAACGCAGGTGCAGATTGAACTGGGCGCGATAGGCAAAAGATTTCAGGAACTCCCGCCAGACGTCCTTCTCCTCTCCCGCGATCACGGGAGGGAGAATCTCGTCGCCGAGATAGACGAAATAGGGACGGCCGGAGAGGTCCACCACGACCTCGGAAAGAGCCTCGTCCATGGGGACCTTGGCCAGCCCCACACGCTCGATGCCCTGCTTGTCGCCCAAGGCCTCCGCAAGGGCCTGGCCGAGAGTCAGTCCGACATCCTCGAGGCTGTGGTGGGCGTCGATCTCGAGGTCGCCCTTGCAGGTGACGCTGAGGTCGAAACCGGCCCAGAAGGCCAGCAGGGTGAGCATGTGGTCCGCGAAGCCGAAGCCGGTGTCCACGGAGATCTTGCCGCTGCCGTCGCAGTCGAGCTCGATCCGGATGCTCGTTTCCCTTGTCTCCCGCGAGATCGCGGCCTTTCTCGTGCTCATCGGTTCTCTTTTCCTGTTATAGCCGGTCATGACACGGAACAGGGCACAAGGCAAGGCAAGCAGCCCTTACGCCTCCTCGCCTCCGCGTTCCTCTTCCACGTCCTCCTCCGGCTCCGGCTCCTTCTTGGGCTTCCTGCCGAAGACCTTGGCCACGACGATCGAGATCTCGTAGAGGGCCAGGAGCGGCAGAGCCATTGCCACCTGGGAGAAGGGGTCGGGAGGCGTGAGGATGGCGGCCACGATGAAGGTCATGAGGATGGCCCAGCGGCGGAAGCGCTTCATGCCCTGCGCCGTGACCAAGCCGAGGCGGGCCAGGAAGAGCACGAAGAGGGGCAGCTCGAAGATGAGACCGAACGCCACGAGCAGCTTGACGCAGAAGCCGAAGTAGGTCGACAGCGCGGGCAGGAACTGCAACTGGGGGCTGATGAAGCTCGCGAAATACTCGAAGCCGAAGGGGAAGACCACGAAGTAGCCGAAGCTCGCGCCGCCGACGAAGAGCACGGCCGAGGCCAGGGAGATGGGCATCAGCCAGCGCCGTTCGTGCGCATAGAGCCCGGGGGCGATGAAGCGCCAGAACTGATAGAAGATGTAGGGGCTGACGAGCACGAGGCCGCCGATCATGCTGGCCTTCATGTAGGTGAAGAAGGCCTCGGCGGGCTCGAGGTAGACGAAGTGCGACTCTCCGGCGGCCTTGAGCACGACCATCATGGGCGCCATGAGCGCGTCCAGGATGCGTTCCTTGACGCCCCAGCAGGCCATCATGCCCACGAGCGCGGCGATGATGCAGCGCAGGACGCGCGTGCGCAGCTCGCCCAGGTGCTCGAAGAGGGACATGCGCCCGGCGCCGGATTCCTCCTCGTCCTCTTCCTCGTCGTCTCCGGCCTCGCCGTCGGCCCCGTCCCCGGAGGCGGGCACGGCAGGCGGCGCGGGCGGCTCGCCGTCTCCCCCACCGGCTACGGCGGGCACGGAGGCTTCGGCCTCGGAGTCGGCGGGGACCTCGGGAAGCGTCTCGCCGTTCACTGCAGGAAGGTCGGAGGGGGTGTCGGGCGAAGCTGAAGACGGCGTCGCGGCGGCAGCCTCCCCGTCCGGTTGCGGAGCCCGGATGACGGGCGCGGGGTCCTCGGACGGCAGGGCCGAGGGATCCTCGGGAAAGGTGTCGAAAGTTTCGTCCGGCCGGGCACACTCCCCGGCGTCGGCGGCAGTCCCGGCCTCACCGGCCCCCTCGACCGGAGTCCCGGTGGGCGCGGAAGTCTCGGATGCAGGGCCCTTGGCGGCGTCCTCGCGCTCTCCCGCGGCCTGCTCGGACTCGTCCTTCCGGGGGCTCTCATCGCTCCCGGAAGTGCTCATGCCTTGTCTCCGCCCGCGGGCTTCTCACCCTCGGCGGCCGCCTCGGAAGCGGCGGCAGGCGTCTCCTTCGGGGCATGGGAATCGGCGGCAGCGGAAGCCTCGCCGCTGGGGGCCGCGGAGGTGGACGTTCCGCCGGAAGTCCCGGCAGCGTTCTCGGCGTCAGGCGCTCCGGCCTCGGCCTTCGCGGCAGCCTCGGCAGCGGCCTTGGCCTTCTCGGCCTTGGCAGCCTCGCGCTTGGCGCGGTCGGCCTCTTCCTTCTTGCGGGCATCGTCGTCGGCGCGGCGGACCTCGGCGTCGAAGGTCTGTTTCACGTCGCTCGAGACGCGCTTGAACTCCGCGAAGCCCTTGCCGATGGTTCGCATCAGCTCGGGAAGCTTGTTGGGCCCGATGACCACGAGGGCCACGACGATGATGATCAGCAGCTCGAACTGGCCGATTCCGAACATACGCCCTCCTCTCCTATTCCCACTCGATGGTGCTGGGCGGCTTGGAGGATATGTCGAAGACCACTCGGTTGACGCCCTTGACCTCGTTGATGATGCGGCTGGACATGCGCGCCAGGATCTCGGGAGGCAGGCGCGTCCAGTCCGCGGTCATGGCGTCCAGGCTGTCCACGATGCGCAGCGCGATGACGTGCTCGTAAGTGCGGTCGTCGCCCATGACGCCCACGGTCTTCAGCGGCAGCAGCACTGCGAAGCCCTGCCAGACCTTGCGGTACCAGTCGGTTGCGTGCAGCTCCTGCTGCACGATGCGGTCGGCCTGGCGCAGGATCTCCAGCCGCTCCGGCGTGATCTCGCCGATGACGCGGATGGCGAGGCCCGGCCCCGGGAAGGGATGGCGCCAGATGATGTAGTCGGGCAGGCCGAGCTCCGCGGCCACCTTGCGCACCTCGTCCTTGAAGAGCTCTCGCAGCGGCTCGACCAGGGAGAGGTTCATCTTTTCGGGCAGGCCGCCCACGTTGTGGTGGCTCTTGATGACCACCGAGGGGCCGCCCTTGAAGGAGACGGATTCGATGACGTCCGGGTAGAGCGTGCCCTGGGCGAGGTACTTGACGTTCTCGATCTTGCCCGCTTCCTCGTCGAAGACCTCGATGAAGGTGTAGCCGATGGTCTTGCGCTTCTTCTCGGGGTCCTGCTCGCCTACCAGGCGCGAGAGGAAACGCTCCTGCGCGTCCACTGCCACGAGGTTCAGGTCGAAGTGCTCCTCGAGGTAGCCGATGACCTCCTCGCGCTCTCCGGCGCGCAGAAGGCCGTTGTCCACGAAGATGCAGGTCAGCTGCTTGCCGATGGCCTTGTGCAGGAGCAGCGCCACGACGGTGGAGTCGATGCCGCCGGAAAGCCCGCAGATGACGCGGGCGTCGCCGATCTTCTCGCGCAGGTCGGCCACCGTGGACTCGACGAACGAGGCCATGGTCCAGCCGGGCCGGACCTTGGCGATCTTGAAGAGGAAATTGTTGAGGATGACCGTGCCGTCGTCGGTGTGCGCCACCTCGGGATGGAACTGCAGCGCCCACATCTTGCGCTCCGGGCAGGCCATGGCCGCGATGGGCACCGAGGCGGTGCAGCCCACGACCGAGAAGCCATCGGGCACGGCGTCCACGTGGTCGCCGTGCGACATCCAGACCTTGTGGCGGTCAGCGTCGCGCAGCCCCTCGAAGAGGATCGTGGTCCCGGTCAGTTCCAGGTCGGCGCGGCCGTACTCGCGGTCCGTGGCCTTGCTGATGCACCCGCCCAGCATGTGCGAGAGCAGCTGCATGCCGTAGCAGATGCCGAGCACCGGAACGCCCCAGGAGAGGATCTCGGGGTCGAGCGTGGGCGAATCCGCGTCCAGCACGCTGGCCGGACCGCCGGAGAGGATGATGGCCTTGGGTTCGAGGGCCTTCAGCTCCGCGGCAGGTATGGAACAGGGGTGGATCTCGGAGTAGACCCCGGCTTCGCGCACCCGGCGGGCGATGAGCTGGGTGTACTGCGAGCCGAAATCAAGGATGACGACGCGGTCGAGATTTTCCATGAAGCTTCCCTTGGGACTGGCGTTGGGGCCTTGTACCCTCAAACCCGGCCCCGGTAAAGGGGCCGGGCCGAGGGTGAAGAGACGAGGCGCGGGCGGAGAAGCCCGGCCTTAGCTTTCGACGCGGTAGTTGGGCGATTCCTTGACGATGGTCACGTCGTGGACGTGGCTCTCGCGAAGGCCAGCGGGGGATATCTTGACGAAACGGGCCTTGGTCTGGAGCTCCCTGACCGTGGCGCAGCCCGTGTAGCCCATGCCGGAGCGGAGTCCGCCCACGAGCTGGTACAGGGTCTCGGTGACCGGCCCCTTGAAGGGAACGCGGCCGACCACGCCCTCGGGCACGAGCTTGGTGGTCTTGTCCTGGAAGTAGCGGTCGCGGCTGCCCTGCTTCATGGCGTCGATGGAGCCCATGCCGCGGTAGATCTTGTAGGTGCGGCCCTGGTAGAGCACGGTCTCTCCCGGGCTCTCCTCGGTGCCTGCGAGCATGGAGCCCATCATCACGGAATCGGCGCCCGCGGCCAGGGCCTTGACGATGTCGCCGGAGAACTTGACGCCGCCGTCGGCGACGATGCAGCGATCGAACTCGCGCGCCGCGCGCACGGCCTCGGTGATCGCCGAGATCTGCGGCACGCCGCAGCCGGCCACGATGCGCGTGGTGCAGATGGAGCCGGGCCCGATGCCGACCTTGACCGTGTCCGCGCCCGCCTCGAAGATCGCCTTGGCGCCTTCGTAGGTGGCCACGTTGCCGGCCACCAGCTGGCACTTGGGGAAGGCGGTCTTGATGGCGCGCACGGAGTCGATGATGTTCCTGGTGTGGCCGTGGGCGGAGTCGAGGACCAGGAAGTCCACGCCCTCGGCCAGCAGGGCCTCGGCGCGGCGGTCGCGGTCGGAGCCGATGCCGATGGCCGCGCCGACGCAGAGCCGCCCCTTCTCGTCCTTGCAGGAGTTCGGGTACTTCTCGCGCTTCTCGATGTCCTTGATGGTGATCAGGCCCTTCAGCTTGTTGGCCGAGTCGACCACCAGCACCTTCTCGATGCGGTTGGCGTGCAGATGGTACTTGGCGTCCTCGAGGCTCGTGCCCTCGGGCACGGTGACCAGATTCTCGGCCGTCATGAGCTGCGAGACGGGGGTGTCCATGTCCGTGACGAAACGCACGTCACGGTTGGTCAGGATGCCGACCAGCTCCTCGTCCTTGACCACGGGGAGTCCCGAGATCTTGTACTCGGCCATGAGCTGCAGGGCCTGGCCCACGCGCATCTCGGGCTCGATGGTAACGGGGTCGTGGATCATGCCGGACTCGGACTTCTTGACCTTCTCGACCTCGTAGCACTGGTACTCGATGGGCAGGTTCTTGTGCACCACGCCCGCGCCGCCCTGCCGGGCGATGGCGATGGCCATGTCGGCCTCGGTGACCGTGTCCATGGCCGCCGAAAGCAGCGGGATGTTCAGTCGGATGGATTTCGTGAGCTGCGTTCCCACGTCCACCAGGTCCGGAGTGACCTCGGAATAGGCAGGCAGCAGCAGCACATCGTCGAAGGTCAGACCCTCGTAAACAATTTTCTCCATTTCTCAGGCTCCCTCCCCCTCAGTCGAGTCCCAGATAGGCGGACTTGACCTTGGGATCGTTCATCAGTTGCTTGGCGTCGCCTGACAGCGTGACCTTGCCCGTCTCCAGGACGTAGGCGCGGTGCGCGATGGACAGGGCCATCTGCGCGTTCTGCTCGACGAGCATGACGGTCACGCCTTCGGCATTGATCTTTTGGATGACGTCGAAAATGTTTTCCACGACGATGGGTGCCAGTCCGAGAGAGGGTTCGTCAAGGAGCAGGAGCTTGGGCCGGGCCATCAGGGCGCGACCGATGGCCAGCATCTGCTGCTGCCCGCCGGACAGCGTGCCGCCATACTGGCCGCGCCTTTCCTTGAGGATTGGAAACAGGGTGTAGACGCGCTCGAGGTCGGAGGCGATGCCGGGCTTGTCGTTGCGCAGGTAGGCGCCCATGTTCAGGTTCTCGCGCACCGAAAGGCCGGGGAAGATGAGGCGTCCTTCGGGCACCTGGGTGATGCCCTGGGCCACGATCTTGTCCGTGGAGGTGCGGGTGATGTCCTGTCCCTGGAAGACCACGTTGCCCGTGCGCGGCGGGGTCACTCCGCAGATGCTCATGAGCGTGGTGGACTTGCCCGCGCCGTTGGCCCCGATGAGGGTCACGATCTCGCCGCGGTTGACCTCGATGGTAATGCCCTTCAAGGCCTCGATGTTGCCGTAGAAGGTACGGATGTTGTCTACCTTAAGCATTGGCGGCCCCCCTGCCCAGGTAGGCTTCGATGACCTGCGGGTTCTCGCGGATCTCGCGCGGGCCGCCCTCGGCGATCTTCATGCCGTGGTCGAGGACCACCAGATGCTCGCAGATGGACATGACGAGCTTCATGTCGTGCTCGATGAGGATCACGGTGATGTCCTTCTCCAAAATGGCGTGGATGAGCCCCACCAGCGAGGCCGTTTCCTGCGGGTTCATGCCCGCGGCGGGCTCGTCGAGCAGCAGGAGCCTCGGTCCGGTGGACAGGGCGCGCGCGATCTCCAGGCGGCGCTGGTCGCCGTAGGACAGGGCCGAGGACTGATGGAAGACCTTGCTCTCGAGGCCCACGAAGGAGAGCCACTTCATGGACGCGTCCACGATGCGCTGTTCCTCCTCGCGCTGCGTCTTGGTGCGGAAGACCGCGCCGAAGACGTTGCTCTTGGTGCGGCAGTGCTGGCCGATGCGCACGTTGTCGAGCACGGAGAGCTCGGAGAAGAGGCGGATGTTCTGGAAGGTGCGGGCCACGCCGAGCGAGGTCATCTTCTCGGGCTTGAAGCCGTTGGTCACCCGCGTGCGGCCGTTCGCGGTCAGCTCCACCGTGCCGGAGGTCGGCCCGCTCACGCCCGCGATGCAGTTGAACATCGTGGTCTTGCCCGCACCGTTGGGGCCGATGAGCCCCATGATGCTGCCGCGAGCGACGTCGAAGGAGACGTCGGACAGGGCCAGGAGGCCGCCGAAACGCTTGGACACGGAGGCTATGCGCAGAAGGGGCGTGCTCACGACACCACCCCCTTGACCTTGAGCGTTCGCTTGAGATTCACGATGACCGGATTCTTGAGCGAGGCGTCCGCGATCTTGGGGATGAAGCCGGAGGGCTTGAAGCGCATGATCAGGATCATGAGCAGGCCGTAGGCCAGAAAGCGCGTCTCGGCCGGAAGCCCCAGGCGCGGCAGCAGGTCGCGCAGGAGCTCGCCCAGGGCCACGAGGATGGTCGCGCCGATGAGCGCGCCGTTGATGTTGCCCAGGCCTCCGAGCACGACCATGCAGAGCACCAGGAAGGATTCCCAGAACTTGAACATGTCGGGCGAGAGGAAGAGCGTCCAGCGGGCGAAGAAGGAACCCGCCAGGGCGCCGATGCCCGCGGAGATGGCGAAGGCGATGACCTTGTAGTTCAGGATGTTGATGCCTGCCGAGGCCGCGGCGAGCGGGTCCTCGCGGATGGCGAACCAGGCGCGGCCGAGGCGCGAGTCCTCGATGCGGCGCATGACCACGTAGACGACCACCACCATGACCAGGGCGAGATAGAAGTACGGCTTCTCGCCGATGAACTCGTAGTACCAGTCCCAGGAGGGATTGATGGCCTTGGAGAGCCAGGAGAGGTCGATGTTCACGGGATCGATGCCCGGCAGGCCGAGGGGGCCTCGGGTCAGCCAGATCTCGTTGGTCAGGAAGAGGACCACGAGCTCGGAGAAGCCGAAGGTCACGATGGCGAAGTAGTCGCCCGTGAGGCGAAGCGTCGGCGCGCCGAGCAGCACGCCCCAGACCGCGCCGTTCAGCGCCGCCAGGGGGATGATGAGCCACATGGACATGCCGTAGTTGAGCGTCAGCAGGCCCGCGGTGTAGGCGCCGATGCCGTAGAAGCCAACGAAGCCGAGGTCGAGCAGGCCGCAGAAGCCGGGCACCACGTTCAGGCCCATGGACAGGACCATGTAGACCATGATCAGCGTGAGGACGTGCAGGATGTAGTCGCCCGCCCACGGGGTCAGGGGAAACGCCAGGATCAGCGCGAAGCCGACGATCTTGATGAGTGTTGACCTGTTCATGGTTACGCCTTGTCCCCCACGAGCTTGCCCAGGATGCCCGAGGGACGGAAGATGATCACCGCGATGAGCACGGCGTAGGCGACTCCGTCGCGGTACAGCGAGGAGACGTAGCCCGCGCCGAGCGCCTCGGCCACGCCGAGCACGATGCCGCCGATCATGGCCCCGGGCACCGAGCCGATGCCGCCGAGCACGGCCGCCGCGAAGGCCTTGACGCCCGCGGTGTAGCCCATGGTCGGATACATGGTGTTGTAGAAGACGCTGACCAGCACGCCCGCGACCGCGCCCATGGCCGAGCCCAGGGCGAAGGTGAAGGAGATGATGCGGTCCACGTTGATGCCCATGAGCGCGGCGGCCTTGCTGTTCTGGGCCAGGGCGCGCATGGCGGTGCCGGTCTTGGTCTTGGTGATGATCAGGTTGAGGCCGATCATCATCAGGATGGTCAGGCCGAAGATGAACAGCTGCAGCCAGGAGATCTGCACGTCGCTGAAGCGCACGGCGATGTCGTTCAGGTAGGCGGGCACGGCGTCCTGCGGGAACGGCTGCGGGCGGCTGCCCCATATGGCCATGGAAAGGTTCTGCAGGAAGATGGACATGCCGATGGCGGTGATCAGCACGGCCAGGCGCGGCGCCTTGCGCAGCGGCTTGTAGGCCAGCTTCTCGATGATCACTCCTGCGGCGCCGCAGGCGACCATGGCCAGGGCCATGGCGAGGTAGAACGGCATGTGGAAGGCGGTGATGAACGTGGCGCAGAAAAAGGCGCCGAGCATGTAGATCTCGCCGTGGGCGAAGTTGATCAGCTCGATGACGCCGTAGACCATGGTGTAGCCGACGGCGATCATAGCGTAGATCACGCCGAGCGTGAGACCGTTGATGAGCTGCTGTATGAGCACGGTGCTCTCCAAGAAAGTCTGTGGGAAAAAGAAACAGGCTGGAACTGGGTCCAGCCTGTTTCCCTCGTAACCGAATCGGCTCCGCTTAGTTCATCTGCTTCGGAGCGGCGACGAACTTCTCATCCTTGACCATCTTCACGAACGCGGGCTTCTGGCAGTCGCCCTTGGCGTCGAACACGGTCTTGCCGCCGATGCCCATGTAGGGATGCTCGGCGTTGATGCCCGCGATGTAGTCGCGGATCTTGGCGCGGTCAGGTCCGGCCTTGGCGATGGCCTCGGCCAGGATGCCGGTGGCGTCGTAGGCGTTGACGCTCATGTAGTCGGCGTCACGCTTGTAGGTCTCCTTGAACTTGGCCACGAAGGCCTTGGCCGCGGGAGAGGCCACGTCCTGGAGGAAGGGCACGGAGAGGTAGGTGTTGTTGGCGGCGGCGCGGGCGAGCTTGATGTAGTCGCCGTTGTCCAGGCCGTCGGCGCCCATCTTGACCACGTCCATGCCGAGCTTCTTGGCCTGGGCGGCGATGAGCGCGCCCTCGCCGTAGTAGCCGGCGATGAAGATGCCGTCGGGATGGGCTTCCTTGAACTTGGTCAGCTGCGGGGTGAAGTCCTGGGCGCCCTTCACGTAGGCTTCCTCGCCCACGATCTTGAGACCGATCTTCTTGGCCTCGTTCACGAAGGAGTCCTTCAGGCCGATGCCGTAGTCGTTGTTCTCGTAGAACACGCCGACGGCCTTCAGGCCGAGCGCTTCCTTGGCGTAGCGGGCCATGAAGATGCCCTGGAAGTCGTCACGGTAGACGTTGCGGAAAGACCAGACCTTGCCCGCGCGGTCCTTGTTCTTCTCGGAGATGCTCGGGTTGGTCGCCGTGGGAGAGATGGCGACGATGCCGCCGCGGACGTAGAAGGGCAGCGCGGCCAGATGCGCGGAAGAGCAGACGTGGCCGACGACGCCGAGGATTTCCTTGTTCTCGACGATCTTCGGGGCCACCGTGGCGGCTTCCTTGGGATCGCACTGCTCGTCCATCCACTCGACTTCGAGCTTCTTGCCGTTGATGCCGCCTGCGGCATTGATCTCGTCGACCTTGATCTGCACGCCGGCCTTGACGTTGTCGCCGTAGGGCGCGGCAGCGCCGGTGAACGGGGCAGCCACGGCGATCTTCACCGAATCCGACGCGAACGCGGGGACGGCGAAAAGCGCCATGGCGAGGACTGCGACCAGAAAAGTGATCAGCCGCTTGGACATGCTCTTCCTCTCCTTAGGGTTGTCCGTTGATGAACCGCTCGAACACATCCGCAAATGCCGCACGCGCCGGGCCGCCCGGAGGCTGCCGACACGACAGTGCCATGTGGAAATCCCCCATGTCATGCGAGCAAGATTCTCTGCCATGAATTGGCGAATATTGTCAAACATTCGAAACAGTGGCCAAACCGAACAACGTTCTGTCAACCTACTGTTTTCCATGCCCCTTGTTCTGATCGAGTTCGCTCTGGATCATGGTCCGGAGACGTTCGTCCTTCGGCTTGAGCGCGAGGGCCGCGCGGAAGTGCTCCTCCGCCTTCGCCGGGTCGTTCAGGAAGTGACCGTAGATCACGCCCAGGTTGTACTGGGCCATTATGTTCTTGGGGTCGATCTGCACGAGCTGGGAGTAGATCCCCGCCGCCTCCTTGTAACGCTCGAGCTTGAACAGGGCCAGTCCGTAGAGGGTCAGGGCCTCGCTGCTGGACGGCACCAGGTTGACGGCGTTCTGGGCGAAGAGCGCGGCCCGGTCCCAGGCGCCCATGGTCATGAAGCGCCGCGCCAGATCCATCTGCACGGCCGGGTCGTCGGGATGCTCGGAGAGCTGCTTCATGAGATCGCGCAGCCCGCCCATGTCCATGCCCTGGGAGCCGGCGGGCCCCTGGGCGGCCGGACGCATGACGATCTGCCGCGAGGGGTTTTCCATGCGGTAGAGGATGGAGGAGACGAACATGCCGACCAGGGCCGCGGCCAGCACGATCACCAGGCCGCGGGACAGGGGGCTTCGAAGCGCGCCTTGGGCCATCTATTCGTCCTCCCCTTCCCCGCGCAGGGCCAGGAGGCGGGCGAGCCGCCGCTCGAGCCCGGAGAGGCGGGTGGCGAGAAAGAGCACGTAGCCGCCGAGGCCGCACCAGACGACCACGTTTCCGGCGATGAGATACTGTTCAGCGGTCATGATTCACCTCGCAGAAGCGTTTTCCGCGTCGCGCGCGGCAAGCAGGGCCGCGCGCGCGTCGAGCGCGGACGCGGCGGCCATGAGGCGCAGGCGCAGGAGGAGCAGGATCAGCCAGAGCAGGCCGAAGGCCGCGATGCAGACGAAGACCGTATGCCACATCTCGGGCTCCATGCCTCCGCCCTTGGCGCCGATGACGGCGGGATGGATGGAGCGCCAGAGCCTGGCCGAGTAGAAGACGAGCGGCACGTCCAGGAAGGCCACCACGCCGAGCACGGCGCAGGCGCGGGCGCGGCGGGCCGCGCCGAGCGGGGCAGTGCGCAGCGCCAGGTAGGCGGCGTAGACGAACCACATGATGAGCGCCGTGGTCAGCCTGGGATCCCAGGTCCACCACACGTTCCAGGCGCTGCGGCCCCAGATCATGCCCGTGGCCAGGGTCAGGGCGGTGAAGAGCACGCCGATCTCCCCTGCCGCGCCCGCCAGCCGGTCATAGCGCTCCTCCCCTTTCCAGAGATAGAGGGCCGAGGCGACGAAGACGCAGGTGAACGAGACCAGGGCCCACCAGGAGAGAGGCAGGTGGTAGTAGAAGATCTTCTGCACGAGCCCCATGGTCTGCTCCACGGGCGCGTAGACGAAGATCATGTACTGCGCCGCGCACAGCACGGCGACCGCCAGGATGGTCAGGATGAGCACGTCATTCCTCCCCGCTGAAGACGAAGGGATACAGCACCAGGGCCCCGGCCGTGAAGAGGGCGTCGAAGGCCAGGGCCAGCATGAGCCAGTTCGCGGGGCCGTCCACGTCCTGCGCGCCCAGGGCGTAGGCCAGGGTCTTCACCCCGGCCAGCAGGGCCGGAACCAGAAGGGGAAAGAGGATCACCGAGAGCAGCGACTCCTTGGCCGCCTGTCCGTAGGCCAGCGCGCCCAGCAGCGCGCCGAGCACGGCCAGGCCCCAGTCCACGGCCAGCACGCCGCCGAGCCCGGCCGACGCGCCCTCCCCGATCCCCTGCCCCAGGAAGATGAACACGGCGGGCGCGAAGACGGCCTGCAGGAGAAGGAGCAGGAGCAGGCAGGCCAGGGCCTTGCCGCACCACACGGCCTGCGCGGGCGCGGGCGAGAGCAGGAGTCCGTGCCGCGCCCCGGCCTCGTCCTCGAAGCCGTAGAGCGTGTTGCAGACGAGGATCAGGCTGAAGGCGGTGGCCAGCCAGAAGATGGTGGCCGCGGCCTGCGGCGGCGTGGCCTCGCCCGGCGCGCGGGAGAGGCTGAAGAGGAAGACCAGCAGCAGGCCGAGCAGCAGGGCCTGGACCAGCCCCTGCCCGGCCGCGAAGACGAGCTTCAGGTCCTTTCGCGCGATGGCCAGGGCGGGTTTCAGCACAAGCCCTCCTCGGCCGCGGCGAAGCCAGAGGCGTCGCCGCAGTAGGCCGCGCGGCCGCGCTTCAGAAAGAGCACCTTGTCGGCCAGGGCGAGGTCGTGGCCCAGGTGATGGCTGACCCAGAGAAGTCCCGCGCCGCGTTCGCGGGCGGCCGCGATCTCCCTCTCCAGCATGGCCCGGGAGCGCGCGTCGAGACCGGTGCCGGGCTCGTCGAGGAGCAGCAGCTCGGGCGCGAGCAGCAGCACGCGGGCCAGGGCCAGACGCTGCGCCATGCCGCGCGAGAAGCGGCCCGCCCTCTCCTCGGCCGCGGCCGAGAGTCCCACGCGGGCGAGCACCGCGGCGATGTCCTCGGGCGCGGCGCGGCGCTCGTGCAGCTTGGCCCAGAAGCGCAGGTTCTCCAGGGCCGAAAGGTGGGGATAGACGAAGGTCTCGTGGCCGAGCAGGCCGATGCCGCCGGGGCCCGTGCCGTGGGACACGCCGCCCGCGTCCGCGCGGGAGAGCCCAGCGGCGACGCGCAGGAGCGTGGACTTGCCCGCGCCGTTCTCCCCGGCCACGATCCATATCTCGCCCGGCCGCACGGCGAAGCTCACGTCCTTGAAGACGAGCCGGGGGCCGTAGAACTTGGCCGCGGCCTTGAGCTCCACCAGGGAGGTGGCCAGAGGAGCGGCCAGGGGTGCGGGCCCGCCCGCTCCTCCGCCTGCTCCCCCGCCTGCTTCCCCGTCCACCGGCGCCCTACTCACCGCGGCCCTTCCCGCCCGCAAGGCAGAGGAAGCCCGCCAGGCACATGATCGTGGCGCCGATCCAGACCCAGTTGACCAGCGGATTGACCGCCAGCATCAGGGAGGCGCGGTCGCTCTTGTCCACGCCGAGCAGGACCGAGTAGATCTCGTTGCCGAGCGAGGGAATGGTGGAGACCTCGGCGAAGGGCTGATCGAAGTTGCGGTAGACGCGCCGCTCCGGCCGGACCACGCCGACGGCGGCGTTGCCGTGCGTCACCTCGACCGCGGCCTCGATGGAGCCCATGCTGGCGCTCTCGTGCTCGGAGAGCCCCTTGAAGGTGAAGGTGTAGCCGTTCACCACCGTGCTCTCGCCGGGGGAAAGGACCACGTTGCGCGAGGTCGAGAAGGGGCCGGACACGGCGACGCCGATGACCACCAGGGCCAGGCCCAGGTGCACCCCGACGAAGCCGAGGCCGCGCACGCGCCGACGCATGGAGCCGTCGCGAAGGAGGACCAGGACGACGCCCACGAGGGCCGCCACGCCCGCGCCGCCGCCCAGGAGGGCCAGGGGCAGCGAGTAGCCCTTGAGATACATGACGGCCACGGCCACGGGCAGCATGGCCACACTGACCATGGCGCCCGCGCGGTCGCGGATGCCCTCCTTCCAGCCGAGCCAGGGGCAGAGCACCAGGAGCAGCGCCACCAGGGCGAAGAGCGGCAGGCAGACGCGGTTGTAGAAGGCCGCGCCCAGGCCCACGGTGCTCGTGCTCCAGAGCTTGCTGATGACCGGCCACATGGTGCCCAGGATGACCACGAGGCCGAGCGCCAGGAAGAGCCAGGCCGTGACGATCAGAAAGCCCGGACGGCTGAAGAGGCCCGGCAGGGGGCGCGACTCGGGCCCGGGCAGGGCGTAGGAGGCGAGCAGCGCGAGGACGAGGCCCGCGAGCATGAACACGAGCAGGGGCATGGCCACGCCCGTGCCGCTGAAGGCGTGCAGGGAGTCGACCACGCCGGAGCGCACCAGGTAGGTGGCGAAGAAGCAGATGAGCAGCGTCAGGGAGATGAGGAAGACGTTGCTGCTGTGCAGGGCCTTGCGGCGTTCCTCGACGATGGCCGTGTGGATGAGCGCCGAGGAGGTGAACCAGGGGATGAGCGAGGCGTTCTCCACCGGGTCCCAGCCCCAGTAGCCGCCCCAGCCGAGCTCCATGTAGGCCCACCAGCCGCCGAGCACGATGCCCGCTGTGAGGAAGATCCAGGAAAAGATGATCCAGCGCCGACCGGCGGGCAACCAGTCGTGCCCTTCCCCGCCCAGGCGCGAGGCCAGGGCCAGGCAGGCGGGCACGGCGAAGCCGCCGTAGCCGAGGAAGAGCAGCGGAGGATGGAAGATCATGCCCGGGTTGCGCAGAAGCGGGTTGAGGCCGCGGCCGTCCAGCGGCGGCGGCACGATCTCGATGAAGGGGTTGCTCCAGTTGGTCAGGAGCAGGAGGAAGAAGCCCTGCACCGCGAAGAAGAGCAGCCAGTAGAGCGTGCGCGTGCGCTCCGGAAGCGCCCGGTAGCTCGGCGTGACCTGGAAGACGAGGCCCATGAGCGAGACCATCCAGGCCCAGAAGAGGAGCGAGCCGTCCTGCCCGGCCCAGAAGCCGGTCACGGCGTAGAAGAGCTCGAGGGTGGAGTCGGAGTAGTCCTGAACGTAGCGCAGGGAGAAGTCGTGGCGCACGAAGGCCAGCAGGAGCAGGAGGGAGCTCACGGTCACGAGCGCGGTGGCCAGGAAGTGGCCGCGCTCGAACAGGGGCGTCAGCCGCCCTCCCCCGCGCAGTCCCTGCCAGGCGGCGGAGCATCCCGCGAAAAGGCTGATGAACAGGGCCAGGAGCAGGCCCCAGTAGGCGATGGCATGCATGGTCGATCCTTAGGCTCGTGGAATGGGAACGGGGGACTGGGACGCGGGTGCCGCTATCCTTTGGCGGACTTCTCCTCCTCCCGCATCTTCTTGTACTTGCTCGGGCACTTGGTCATCAGCGTGGTGGCGTCGAAGGCCTGCCGGCCCATGCGCCCCTCCACGATGACCTCGACCCCCGGCTTGAAGGTGTCGGGCACGGCTCCGGTGTAGTCCACGCGGATGGTCTTGGAGGCGTCGTCCTTGTCGGCCAGGGTGAAGACCGCCCCCAGGCCGCCGTTCTTGGTGGAGAGGTCCTGCGGCTCCACGACGCCGAAGAGCCGGGCCTGCTTGAGGTCCCCCTTGGCCTGAACGGCCAGGGCCTCGGAGACGTTGACGAAGTAGACGC
Source organism: Desulfovibrio sp. X2 (assembly GCF_000422205.1). Taxonomy (NCBI): domain Bacteria; kingdom Pseudomonadati; phylum Thermodesulfobacteriota; class Desulfovibrionia; order Desulfovibrionales; family Desulfovibrionaceae; genus Desulfovibrio; species Desulfovibrio sp. X2. Next base: position 159,379 of record NZ_ATHV01000019.1, on the reverse strand, counting down.
TGTTCGACGACAGCCCGGAGAAGAGCAGATAGCCGAAGCCCGCCAGGAAGAGAAGCCCGGCGGCTATGTAGATGCCTTTGCTGGAGCGTTGCGCCATATATCTCCCTCCACGGGGTCCGGGGCTACTTGCCGCCCTCTGTGATGATCTTGCGTTTGCGGCGGGCCAGCTCGCGCATGTCAGCGACCTGGTCCGTCTCGTCCATGATTTCCTTGCCCAGTATCTCCTCGAGCACGTCCTCGAGCGAGATCACGCCGGAGAATCCGCCGTACTCGTCGAGCACGACGAAGAGGTGGGTGCGGGATTCGAGGAACTTAATGAGGGCCCTGTCCAGGGTCAAGGTCTCGAGCACGAACTCGACCGGCTTCATGAGCGCCTCGAGGCTCAACTCGTCGCGGTCCTTGGCCAGGGCCTCCAGCACTTCGCGGCGATAGACCAGGCCCACGATGTCCTCGGGATCGTCGTCCCACACGGGCACGCGGCTGTGCGGCCAGACCGCGCCCGCCTGCATGGCCTCGGCCACGCTCAGGTGCACGGGCAGGGAGAAGACCACCGTGCGCGGGGTCATGATCTCCTCGACGTGCCGAAGGTCCAGGGTCAGGATGTTCCTGATGGACAGCTCTTCGTAGGGCTTGAGCAGCCCGGCCTTGCGCGTCAGGCTGACGATGGCCTTGATGTCCTCTTCCGTGGCCTGCGGCCCGGAGGTCTTGCCCTTGACCATGCGGATGATGAAGCCCATGGCCCAGATGAAGGGGTTCAGGATCGCGACCAGCCAGAGGATGGGCCGGGCCATGAAGGGCGCCACCTGGCGCGAGTAGACCACGCCCACGGTCTTGGGGATGATCTCGCCCAGGATGAGCAGGAAGAGGGTGAAGATGGTGGCGAAGAGGACCAGGTGATCCGCGCCGAAGGTGTCGGCCGCTGCCGCGCCCGCGATGGAGGCGCCCGCCGTGTTGGCCACCGTGTTCAGGGTCAGGATGGCGGAGATGGGCCGTTCCACGTCCTGGCGCAGGGCGAAGAGGATGTCCCCGGTGCGGCGCTTCTCGCGCCGCAGGTTCTCGATCTTGCTCCAGGAAATGGAATAGAGCGCGGCCTCGCTCAATGAGCAGAAGAAGGAGACGAACGTGGCCAGGCCCACGGCAAGGATGAGTTCCAGCATGTCGGCTTGCGGCCGAGCCCACGGGAAGTCCGCGGGACGTCGGCACGATTGACGACTCTAGCAGATGGGCGGCCTTCCCGCAACCACCGCCGCCTTGACCGGGGCCCTCTCTTGGAGCATATCGGGCCTGCCCATGACAGCGCAGAACAAAAGACAAACCGGCCCGTTCCACCGCATCGCCCTGTGGCAGACGGCCTTCCTCGGCGACGCGGTGCTCACCCTGCCCCTGGCCCAGGCCCTGCACCAGGCCTGGCCCGAGGCGGACATGCATTTCTACGTGCGCAAGGGGCTCGGCCCCCTGTTCTCGGCCCAGCCGCAGTTCGCGGCCGTGCACGAGGTGGACAAGCGGGGCGGTGATTCCGGCGCGGCAGGCGCCTGGCGCATCGGCCGCCGCCTGGCCGCGCAGGATTTCGACCTCCTGGTCTCGGCGCACACGAGCTTCAGAAGCGCCATCGTGTCCTTCGCCAGCCGCATCCCCGTGCGCCTGGGCTACGACGCCCCGCTCTACAACCGGCTGGCCTACACCATGACCTGCCCCCGCCGGTTCGAGGAACGCGACGAGATCGAGCGCCTGCTCGGCCTGGCCGAGGCCCTGGGCATACCGGCCGCGGATTCCTGGCCGCGCATCGCCCTGCCCCCCGTGGCCTTGGAGGCCGCCGGACGCATCCTCTCCGGCCTGCGCGACCGCCCCTTCGTGGGGCTGCACCCGGGCTCGGTCTGGCCGACCAAGCGCTGGCCCACCGCCCATTTCTCGCGCCTGGCCGACATGGCCCTGGCCTCGGGCGCCAGCGTGCTGCTCTTCGCCGGACCGGGCGAGGAGGCGACCGCGGCCGAGGTCATCGAGGGCATGCGCGGCAAGGACTCGCCGCGCCTCGTGAACCTCGCGGGGCGCCTCTCCCTGCCGGACCTTGCCGCGGTGATCGGCCGCCTGGACGTCTACGTCACGGGCGACTCCGGCCCCATGCACCTTTCCTGGGCGCAGGGCACGCCCACCGTGGCCGTCTTCGGCCCCACGGTGCGCTCGCTCGGCTTCTTCCCGCGCGGCGGACACAGCCGCGTGCTCGAGCTCGACCTGCCCTGCCGCCCCTGCGGGCTGCACGGCCCCAAGGAATGCCCGCAGGGCCACCACCGCTGCATGCTCGGCATCACGCCCGAGGAGGCCTGGAGCGCCGTGGCCGACGCCCTGCACCGCAGCGACGGAAAGAGCGAGAGACAGGCTGACGAGGGCCGGGGGGAGACGCCGTGAGCCCGGCCGACGAGACGCACGATTTCGACGCCGTTGTCGTGCGCCTGGGCGCGCTCGGCGACGTGGCCCTGACCACGGGCGTGCTCGCCTGGTGGGGCCGCAGCAGGAACATGCGCTTCGGCGTGATCACCCGGGAACGCTTCGCCCCCCTCTTCAACGGCCATCCGGCCGTCAGCCGGGTCATCGCCCTGGACGAGGCCAAGATGCAGAGCGGCTGGCTCACCATGGCCAACGCGCTGGCCCGCGAGTTCGGCAACCTGCCGCTCGTGGACCTGCACGCCAACGGCCGCACCCTGCTCCTGGCCTCCATGTGGCACGGAAAATACCGCAAGTACCCGAAATTCTCCCTGCAGCGCCGCCTGTTCAGGCTCTTCCGCTTCCGCGCGGCAGGAAAGCGCCTGCTCTCCTGCACCGTGCCCCAGCGCTACGCCCTGGCCCTGGACGACACCCCGCCCCCGGCCGGGGAAGTCCTCCCCGTGATCACGGTGAGCGAGGAGGAGCGCGCCCAGGCGCGCGCATTCCTGCGCGAGGAAGGGCTGAGCCGCCCGGACCGCCCCCTGGTGGCCCTGCACCCCTACGCCACCCATCCCAACAAGGCCTGGCCCGAGGCGCGCTGGATCGAGCTCGCCGGGCTGCTTGAGGCCGCGGACGTGGACTACGTGGTGGTGGGGGTGAACCGCACCCGGTTCATGGCCGACGAGGCCGGGCCGCGCGACCTGACGAACGCCTCGTCGCTGCGCGCCACCTGCGCCCTGCTGGCCGAGGCGGACGTCTGCGTCACGGGCGACTCCGGCCCCATGCACCTGGCCTCGGGCGTGGGCACGCCCGTGGTGGCCCTCTTCGGACCGACCACGCGGCACTGGGGATTCTTCCCCTCCGGGCCGCGCGACACGGTGCTCGAACGGCCGCTTCGCTGCCGCCCCTGCGACGTGCACGGCGGATCGACCTGCCGCAAGGGGCAGGAGTGCCTGAAGACGATCGCCGCCACCGAGGTCATGGACGCGGTCATGCGTCTCGTGGCGAACGTCCCGTCCCTCTAGCCGGAATATTTCCCCGAAAAAGGAAGAAGCGCGGAAGGCGCACGCAGTCGAACGGCCCGCAGGCAGGCGTTCAGTCGCCGCTGCACGGGCGATCGTCGCCTTCGCCCGGCGCCTGGGACATCCCCCAGGCCGCCTCGGCGTCGCGGCGCATGGCCCAAAGCGCCGCCTCGACCCTGCAGGGCAGCAGGCAGGCGAGGCTGCGCCCGGCGCGGAAGCGCTCGCGCACCAGGGTGGCGCTCACGTCCAGAAGCGGCGCGTCGAGCAGCCTGATCTCCCGGCCGCCGGGCACCCGCCAGCAGTCGGGCGATTCCTCGCGGGCTTCCGGCCAGAAGGAGGCCACGAAGCCGCGCGCTGCGGCACGGTTGGCGCCCGGGCGCGGCAGCACGGCCAGGGAGGCGAGCATGGGCAGGTCGCGGCCGCGCATCCACTTGTCCATGCACAGGAGGTCTGTGGAGCCGCAGATGAAATGAAGCTCCGCATCGGGCAGCCGCCTGCGGTAGTCCTCCAGGGTGCGCACGGTGTAGGACGGCCCTTCCAGGAGCTGTTCGGAGAGGCTCGGGGCGTACCCCTCAAGGCCGCACAGGGCGAGGGAGAGCAGCCGCCAGCGCAGCGCGAAGGGCAGGATGCCCTCCCCCTGCTTGTGCGGCGGCCGCGCGGCCAGGACGAACTCGACGCGGTCGAGTCCGAGCGCCTCGCGCGCCTCCACGGCCATGCGCACATGGCCGCAGTGCACGGGGTTGAAGGTCCCGCCGAAGAGGCCGAGCCGCATCAGCCGCGGACCTGCCCCTCGCCGAAGGCCACGAACTTGGTCGCGGTCAACTCCCGCACCCCCATGGGGCCGTAGGCGTGCAGCTTGGAGGTGGAGATGCCGATCTCCGCGCCGAGGCCGAGCTCGCCGCCGTCGTTGAAGCGCGTGGAGGCGTTGACCAGCACGAGCGAGGCGTCGGCCTCGCGCAGAAAGCGCATGGCCCGGCCGTGGTCGCGGGTGCAGATGGCCTCGGTGTGGTTCGAGCCGTTGCGCGCGATGTGGTCGAGGGCCGCGTCCATGTCCGGCACGACCTTGACCGCGAGGACCAGGGAGTGGAACTCGTGGCCGAAATCACCGGGCGAGGCGGGCTCGGCCGTCTTGCCCAGCAGGGGCAGGGAGGCCGGGCAGGCGCGGAAGGAGACGCCCGCGCCGCCGAGCTTTTCGCCCACGCGGGGCAGGAGGGCCTCGGCCTCGGACTCGTTCACCAGCAGGCACTCCAGGGCGTTGCACACGCCGGGGCGCTGCACCTTGGCGTTGAAGGTGATGGCGAGCGCCTCGTCGAGGTCCGCGTCCCGGTCCACATAAAGATGGCAGACACCCTTGTAGTGCTTGAGCACCGGCATGGTGGCCTGCTCGACCACGGCGCGGATGAGCCCCTCGCCGCCGCGCGGGATGACCACGTCGATGTACTCGTCGAGCTTCAGCAGATGCGAGACCGCCGCGCGGTCGGTGGTGGCGAGTATCTGGGCCACGTCGGGCGGCAGCCCCTGCTCGGCCAGGGCGTCGCGCAGCACGGCGCCGAGCGCCTGGTTGGAGTTGAAGGCCTCGGAACCGCCGCGCAGGATGACCGCGTTGCCCGCCTTGAGGCAGAGTATGGCGGCATCGATGGTCACGTTGGGCCGCGACTCGTAGATCATGCAGATGACGCCGAGCGGCACGCGCATGCGGCCCACGAGCAGGCCGTTGGGCCGCTTGGACATGGCTTCGATCTCGCCCACGGGATCGGACTGGCCCGCCACCTCGCGGCAGGCCTGGATCATGGAGTCGATGACCTTGTCGGACAGGGTCAGGCGGTCCAGCTTGGCGGCGTCCATGCCTCCGGCCCTGGCGGCCTCGACGTCCTTGGCGTTGGCCGCGCGCAGCGCCTGGCGGCGCTCGTCCAAGAGCCGCGCGGTGGCGAGCAGGACCGCGTCCTTCTGCGCTCCGCCCGCTCCGGCCATGGCCCGAGAGGCCTCCCTGGCTCCGGCCGCCACGCTGCGCATCGTCTCCTGCATGTCCATTCCCGTCTCCTCCAGAAGAAATGGCCGGGCGGATGCCGCCCGGCATTCTCACGGATAGCAGAATGGCCGCCGCTTGGCAAAAGGCGCGGCAAGGGGCAAGACCATTTTTGTCACTACTTGACGCCATGCGGCGCTTGGGTCCATAAGTAACGGCCTCGCCGGACCTCGCCTTTTCCCGAAACAACTGGCTTTTCATGCCATTTCGTGCGGTTGGCCCTCCGGCGCGTCGTGCGTTGCCCAAGAATCTTTTTGATCTTTTTGTCATTTGAGCCTAGAAGAAACCTTCATTTTCGTAAAATCACCATGGAGGCCTCATCGCATGTCCCCTGAAACGAGCAAGCAGCCTTCCGTTCCCTCCTTCGCCGCCGAACTCGGTCTGCCCGACTGGCTGGCCGCCAACCTGAAGCCCATCGTCGCGGCCATGATCACGGCCGTCATCGTGGCCGGGGCCATCGGCATCTGGGACTGGCAGAAGGAGCGCTCGACCAGCAAGGCCAACGACGAGTTGGGGACCATCCTCCTGGAGAAGACCGGCACCGAGCGCGTCAAGGCGCTGGAGGCCTTCGCCGCGGGCGCGCCCGCCTCGGTGCGCGTGAACGCCCTCTTCTCCCTGGCCGACGCGGCCATGCAGGCCAAGCAGTACGACGCCGCGGCCGCCGCATACGCCACGCTCGCGAAGGAGACCTCCCCGGCCCTGTCCGTGGCCGCCACCCTCGGCCAGGCCGGAGCGCTGCTCCAGGCGGGCAAGGCCAAGGAATCCCTCGGCCTGCTCCTGGCGCTCAAGGACAAGGCCCCGGCCGGGTTCAACGGCATCGTCGCCATGCAGACCGCGGCGGCGGCCGAGGCGGCCGGAGATCCCAAGGCGGCGCTCGCGGCCTACGAGGCCCTGCAGGCCCAAAGCGCGGGCAATCCCAATCCCTATTTCGAAAGCAAGATCGCCCAGTTCAAGGCGCAGACCACGCCCAAGTCCTAAGGAGAGAGATTATCCGCATGGCACATCCGATCCTTTCCGGCACTGCCGGTGACATCGAACTGCTGCTCGGCAACGAGGCCATCGTGCGCGGCGCGGTGGAGGCAGGCATCGAAGTGGTGACCTGCTACCCCGGCACCCCGTCGAGCGAGGCGCCCGACACCTTCTTCCGCCTCTCGCCCGACGGGAAGTACTACTTCGAATACTCCGTCAACGAGAAGGTGGCCCTCGAGGTAGGCGGCGGAGCGGCCCTTGCCGGCTCCATGACCCTGACCACCATGAAGCACGTGGGCGTGAACGTGGCCGCCGACCCCCTGATGACGCTCGCCTACGTGGGCGTTCCGGGCGGCCTGGTGCTGCTCTCGGCCGACGATCCGGGCTGCCATTCCAGCCAGAACGAGCAGGACAACCGCCTCTACGCGCGCCTCGCCGGGATGCCGGTCTTCGAGCCCTCCACGGCCCAGGAGGCCAAGGACATGGCCCGCGACGCCCTGACGCTCTCGCGCGTCTGGCAGCAGCCGGTCCTTCTGCGCACCACCACCCGCGTCAACCACATGCGCGGCCCGGTGACCTTCGGCGACGTGCGCGAGCCCGCCTCCGCCGGCGAACCGGTCAAGAACCCGCGCCGCTTCGTGCCCGTGCCCGCCGTGGCCCGCGTGCGCCACGTGGAGCTCCTGAAGAAGCTCGACGAGATCAAGGCCGAGATGGAGGGCTGCCGCTACAACGAGATCACGGGCAAGGGCGGGGTCGGCGTGGTGGCCTCGGGCATCTCCCGGGCTTACGTCAAGGACGCCCAGGACGAACTCGGGCTTCACGACGCGCTGCAGGTCCTCTCCCTCGGCTTCACCTATCCCCTGCCCGAAAAGCTGTGCCTGGAGTTCATGTCCTCGCTCAAGCGGCTCGTGGTGGTCGAGGAAGGCGAGCCCGTGCTCGAGAACGAGCTGCGCGCCCTGGCGCAGAAGCACGGCCTCGGCGTCGAGATCCTGGGCAAGGGCTTCGCCGGGCTCACCAGGCTCGGCGAGTACGACACGCGGCTCCTGGCCGGTGTCCTGGCCCAGGCCGCCGGGGTGGGCAAGCCCACCGCGCACGCCTGCGCCGCGTCCCAGGAACTGCTGGCCGGACTGCCGCAGCGTCCGCCCAACCTCTGCTCCGGCTGTCCGCACCGCGCCTCCTACTTCGCCGTGCGCCAGGTCTTCGGCAACGACGCCTTCTATTCCTCGGACATCGGCTGCTACACGCTCGGCATACTGCCGCCGCTCGCGGCCGCGGACTTCCTGCTCTGCATGGGCTCGAGCATCAGCGCGGGCTCGGGCTTCGCCAAGGCGTCCGGCAAGCCGGTGGTGGCCTTCATCGGCGACTCAACCTTCTTCCATTCCGGCATCACCGGCATCGTCAACGCGGTCTTCAACCGCCACGACCTGCTCGTGGTCGTCCTGGACAACCACACCACGGCCATGACCGGCCACCAGCCCAACCCGGGCGTGGAGGTCCACAGCCTGGGCGCCAACGAGGCCCAGGTGGACGTGGAAGCCGTGGTGCGCGGCTGCGGCGTCACCGAGGTGCGCACCGTGAGCCCGACGAACCTGAAGGCCATGCGCGAGGCCCTGGAAGAGCTGAAGGCCGTCTCCGGCGTGCGCGTCCTGGTGGCCAAGGAGCCCTGCCCGCTGCACGCGAGAAGGCTCCTGGGCAAGAAGTTCGCCCAGGTGGCCTACATCCCCGAGACCACCGAGTCCGTGCGCGCCTGCCTGGACGAGCTGGCCTGCCCCTCCTTCAAGGTCGAGGCCGACGGCAGCGTCGCCGTGGACGAGAGCACCTGCACCGGCTGCATGGTCTGCCTGCAGGTTTCCAAGGACATCAAGGCCCGCAAGAGGGGGAGCAAATGAGCCAGACCATACGCACACGCGTCTTCCTCACCGGCGTGGGCGGCCAGGGCACGCTCACGGCCACCAAGATCCTGGCCCAGGCGGCCCTGGGCGAAGGACTGGCCGTCACGGCCGGCGAGATCCACGGCATGGCCCAGCGCGGCGGCGTGGTCGAGTCCACGGTGCTCGTGGGCGGCTACCGCAGCCCGCGCATCGCCCACGGCGAGGCCCACGTGCTCCTCGGCTTCGAGCCGCTGGAGACGCTGCGCGCCCTGCCCTATCTGGCGCCGGGCGGCCTCGTGATCTCCTCGTCCGAGGCCATCGCGACCATCGGCGTGAGCCGCGGCAAGGAGAGCTGCCCCGACCTTTCGGCCATCGAGAAGGCCGTGCGCGCATGCGCCGCGCAGAGCTACTTCATCCCGGCCATCTCGCTGGGCAAGGCGGCCGGCGCCCCCCAGGCCGCGAACATGGTCCTGCTCGGCGCGCTTTGCGCGGCCGAGCGGCTGCCCTTCGGACTGGCGCGCCTGGCCGAGACCATCCGCGCCCGGATGAACCCGAAGCTGCACGACATCAACCTCAAGGCCATCGAGCTCGGCGCCAAAGCCGTGTGCGATGCCAAGGCCGCCTGAGCAGAATGGACAACACCGCCACGCCTCAGAACATCGCGCTGAGCATGCGCACGCTCAAGCAGGTCCTGGCCGAGATCGGCCCGGGCAACGCCCTGCAGTCGAGCATGAAGTCGCTCTTGCGCATCCTGGCCGAGAACATGGGCTACAAGCGCGCCTTCCTGGCCATCTACGACCAGGAGACCGCGACGCTCAAGATCGGCCTGACCCACACCCAGGCCAAGACCAGCCAGGCCACCTACACGCCCGGCCAGGGAGTCATCGGACAGGTCTTCGAGTCCGGCGCCAGCATCGTGGTGCCGCGCATGAAGGACCATCCGGAGTTCCTGAACCGGGCCTTCGGGCGTCCGCCCGAGGAGCTGGCCAGCCTGGCCTTCATCTGCGTGCCCGTGGTCAACACCGCGCCCGACACGCGCGAGACGGAGGTCCTGGGGACCCTGTCAGTGGATCTTCCGGCCCTTTCCCGCGAGATCCTGGACACCCACCGCCAGTTCCTCGAGGTCGTGGCCGGTCTGATCGCCAAACAGGTGGCCCTGCTCCAGGAGGAGATGGCCCTGCAGCGCCAGCTCCTGGCGCACGGCATGGGGCTCTCGAGCGAGGAGAGCACCCTGCACATGCCGAACATCGTGGTCTCCTCCAAGTCCATGCGCCTCGTGCTGCAGCAGGTGGCCCAGGTGGCCAACTCGCGCGCCACGGTGCTTTTGCGCGGCGAATCCGGCACGGGCAAGGAGCTCCTGGCCGAGGCCATCCACGCCGCGAGCCCCCGCGCCCAGGCGCAGCTCATCAAGCTGAACTGCGCCGCCCTGCCCTCGGACCTCATCGAGTCCGAGCTCTTCGGCCACGAGAAGGGCGCCTTCACCGGCGCCGTGGCCCCGAAGAAAGGCATGTTCGAGCTGGCCAACAAGGGCACGCTTTTCCTGGACGAGATCGGCGAGCTCTCCCTCGAGGCGCAGGCCAAGGTGCTGCGCGCCATCCAGGAGAAGGAGATCCAGCGCCTGGGCAGCGAGCAGACCATCCACGTGGACGTGCGCCTGGTCACGGCCACGCACCGCCCGCTGGAGGAACTGCTGCAGGAAGGGCGCTTCCGCGAGGACCTCTACTACCGCATCAACGTCTTCCCGATCTTCATCCCGGCCCTGCGCGAGCGGCGCGAGGACATCCTGCCCCTGGCGGAGCACTTCCTCGACCTGTTCTGCAAGGAATACCAGAAGACCATCAAGCGCATCTCCACTCCGGCCATCGACATGCTCACGCAGTACCACTGGCCCGGAAACGTGCGCGAGCTGCGCAACTGCATGGAGCGCGCGACGCTCATCTGCGACGAGGAGGTCATCCGCTCCTACCACCTGCCGCCGAGCCTGCAGACCTCGGAGTCCTCGGCCACGGACACGGACCTGTCTTTCGGCGAGGCCGTGGCCAAGTTCGAGCAGGAGATCCTGGTGGACGCGCTGAAGAAGGCCAAGGGCAACATGCTCCAGGCCGCCCGCGATCTGCGCGTCAGCTACCGCATCGTCAACTACAAGGTGAAGAAGTACCGCATCGACCCGCGCAAGTTCGTCACCGGCCGCCGCCGCCCCAAGCAGGCCACCGGCGCCTAGGAACCGCGCAGAGAATGCGCCGACACGACGCGACACTGGGCGGCCTTCGGGCCGCCCTTTTCGTTTGGCGCCCGCCCTCTTCCGGCCGCTCCCCATTCCGCGGTCCCGACTTTTCTCCACTCTTGATTGACGACATGCCGCTACGGGTAATATACGCATATAGATGGGAAAACTCCCCGGCGTGAGCGGGCAAGGCGCCGCGGGGACGGCAGGAAACACATCGGCACGGCGCACGGCGCCACAGAGGGAGAACCACGCGGCACGCACTCCGCGCGCAAAGCGAAGAAAGGATGCGAAGATGAACAACGCAAAATCCGTCTTCAGCGAACTTCTGGCCGGGGCCGGAGTGGCCCTGGACGGTCCGGCGCCCTGGGACATGCACGTCCACGACGAGCGCCTCTACCCCCGGGTGCTGACCCGCAAGAACCTCGCCCTGGGCGAGGGCTACATGGCCGGATGGTGGGACTGCGAGCGCATCGACGAGCTCATCCACCGCCTGGTGCGCTCCCACGCGGCCCAAAAGGTCCACGGGGGGCTGCGCTTCGTGTGCGCCGTCCTGCCCGCTGTGATCCTCAATCTCCAGACTCCGGCGCGGGCCCGCGTGGTGGCCGAGCGCCACTACGACCTGGGGAACGACCTCTTCGCCGCCTTTCTCGACCCCTACCGCCAGTACAGCTGCGCCTACTTCAAGGACACGGACGACCTGCCCGAGGCGCAGAAGAACAAGATGCGCCTCATCTGCGACAAGCTCGGCCTGCGCCCGGGCGAACGTCTGCTCGACATCGGCTGCGGCTGGGGAGGGCTCTCCCGCTTCGCGGCCGAGGAATACGGGGTTTCAGTCGTGGGCGTGACCATCTCCAGGGAGCAGGCGGCCTTCGGCAGGAAATTCTGCGCGGGTCTGCCCGTGGACATCCGCCTGGCCGACTACCGCACGCTTTCCGAGCCCTTCGACAAGATCGTCTCCGTGGGCATGTTCGAGCACGTGGGCTACCGCAACTACCGCGAGTTCATGCGCGTGGCCGCCCGCTGCCTCGAGCCCGGCGGCGTCTTCCTGCTGCACACCATCGGCAGCAACGTCTCCACCAGATGGTGCGACCCCTGGATCGCCCGCTACATCTTCCCCAACGGCATGCTGCCGAGCACGGCCCAGATAGCCAGGGCGGCGGAGGGGCTCTTCGTGGTGGAGGACGTGCAGAACCTGGGTCCGCACTACGACAGGACGCTGATGTGCTGGCTGGACAACTTCCGCGCCGCCTGGCCGGGCTTGCGCGAACGCTACGGCGAGACCTTCCGCCGCATGTGGGAGTACTACCTGCAGTCGTGCGCGGGCGCCTTCAGGGCCCGGGACATCCAGCTCTGGCAGACGGTCTTCACCGCGCCGGGCACGGCCCAGCCTCGCTGCCGTCCGGTCTGCGCCTGAATGCGCTCCCGCCTCAGGAAGACATACGGTAGACCCGCGCCCCCCCGGGCGTGTCCTCGACGCGAAGCCCCATGCCCGCGAGCCGGTCGCGCAGCTCGTCCGCACGGGCGAAATCCCGCGCCGCGCGGGCGGCGTCGCGCTCGGCCACCAGGGCCGCGGCCTTTGCGGGCCAGGCCTCGGGGGCGAGCGGCAGGGAGGCCGCGTCCACGGGATCGAGGAAGCCGAGCACCGCGTCCACCTCGCGCAGGGCGGCAAGGGCCTCTCCCGCCGCCGGACCGCTGGCTCCGCCCGCGAGCCGGGAGTTGACCCGGCGGATGAAGGCGAAGAGAGCGGGCCAGAAATGGTGCAGCCCCAGGTCGTCCTCCAGCGCCAGGCTGAAGGCGCCCTTCAGGTCGTGGACCGCCTGCTCGATCTCCTTGGCTCCCTCGGCGTCCGGAGGCGTCGGCGCGTTCTGCGCGGCGGCCTGGTGCAGGGCCAGCAGCAGATCCTGCGCCTTGCGACGGTTGCGCTGCCACATGGCCAGGCTGCCGCGCGTCACGGCCAGGGATTTGCGGTAGGAGGTCGAGAGCAGCCACATGCGCACGTCGTGCGGCGCGGCGCTCTCGAGGAGCCCGGCCAGGTCGGCCGTCTCCTCTCCCCCCTCGCCTTCCGCCCCTTCAGGCCTGCCCTGCACGGGCTGGCTCACGGCCCAGACCTGGGGCCTGGCCCCGCCCGCCCGCGTCAGGATGGCGGCGAAGTTCTCCAGATGCGGGAAGCGGTGCGCCTCGGCGGCCAGGAAGAGGTCCACGGAGGGAAGGTTCTCCAGGGCGGCAGCGGCGAGCTGCAAAAACCAGCTCGGCCGCACCTTGCCCCACTCCGTGTCCAGCACGTCGCCCGCCTTGAGGTCGGCCAGGGAGGCGCGCTTGAGCAGGGTGAAGTCCAGCGGGTTGTCCTTGGCGTAGGCCGCGAGGTCCACGGTGTGGCCGATCTTCAGGCCGCTCGTGTCGGCGCGCGAGGTGGCGCCATAGTCGCGCTCGCGCTGCACGTCGAAATAGACGCTGCGCAGCTTCTCGTAGGCCAGGCCGCGGCCGAGGAGCTTTCGCGTGAGCGTGAGCGCGCGGTCCGTGGCGCTCGTCGCGAGCACGAAGCGCACCCCGTCGCCCACGCCCAGGCGCCTGGCCATGGCGCGCACGGTCTTGAGGCACAAGGCGGCGAAGGCCTCGCGCGACATGCCCGCCGCACGGGCCGCCTCGAGGGCGCGGTCGTCCATGTCCGCCAGGCCGACCACGGCCTGGGCCGCGTTGCCGCGCGCTGCCTGCGCCCGCACGACGACGTCGGCGAGCAGGATGCGGCGCCAGGCCTCGGCGTCGGAAAGCGCGTCCAGGGCAGGGCCGGGCGTGAAGACGGAAAGTCCCTTGGGCCCAGGCAGCAGGACTTCCTTGGCCTCGCTGGCCAGGCTGAACATCCTCTGCCCCGTGCGCTCGGGCGTGGCGAAGAGGCTCGTGGAAAGATAGCGCTCGCCGCTGTCCGGGCAGAGGAAGACCACGAGGCCCTCGTCGAGCTCGGCGGCCAGGCGCACGGCGGCGGCCGCCGCCGCGCCCGAGCTCATGCCCACGAGAAGCCCCTCCTCGCGGGCCAGTCGGCGGGCCATGGCAAAGGCCGCCTCGTCCTCCACGTGCACGATCTCGTCAGGCTGCTGCTTGTCCCAGATGCCGGGGGGGTAGGACTCCTGCATGTTCTTGAGCCCCTGGATTTTGTGCCCGGCATAGGGCTCCACGGCCACCACGCGGATGGCGGGGTTCAGCTCGTGCAGGCGGCGGCAAAGGCCCATGACCGTGCCCGTGGTGCCGAGCGAGGCGACCACGTGGGTCACCCGGCCGTCCGTGTCGTCCCAGATCTCCTGGGCCGTGCCCCGGTAGTGGGCCGCGATGCTCGCGGGGTTGTTGTACTGGTCCAGGAGCACGTATTTCCCGGGCTCCTCGCGGGCCAGGCGGTAGGCCTCCTCGATGGCGCCGTCCGTGCCCATGTGGCCGGGCGTGAGGCGAAGCTCCGCCCCGTAAGCGCGCATGATGCGCTTGCGCTCCTCGCTGGCCGACTCGGGCATGAGCAGCATGATCTTGTAGCCCTTCACCGCGCAGACCATGGCCAGCCCCACGCCCGTATTGCCGCTGGTGGCCTCGATGACGGTCTTGTCCGGGGTCAGCTCGCCCGAGGCCTCGGCGGCCTCGATCATGGACAGGGCCACCCGGTCCTTGATGGAGCCGCCGATGTTCTTGGACTCGATCTTCGCCAAAAGTCTGACGACGGGAGCGGTCGCGGCGGCGGGGGCCGCGGCGGCGTCAAGCCTCGGATTGATGCGCAAAAGCTCGAGCAGCGGGGTGTGCCCGACGAGCTCGAGAAGATTGGAATAGATCATGCAGTACGCCCGGCAGTCGTTGGCAGTCAATTGTTCGGCGCGGCCAGAAGGCCTTTGTCTAGGCAAATTCGGGACCGCGCGCAAGAAGCCGTTCAAAGCCCGTTCAAAGCAGGGACCCGCATGAAGCTCTACCACTTCCTCAAGGACAATCTCGACGTCATCAAGGAGATGAACCCCGCGCTGCACTCCTGGCTGTGGTCGCAGCGCTACGACATGCAGACCCTCGAGAAGAGCGTCTTCCACAACGCCCACGGCGCGCTGGACTGGCGCATGCAGAACGGCCAGGGGATGTTCGATCCCGTGCCGCCGACGGCCTGGTACGGCAAGTGGACCTACGGCGAGAACGTGGACAAGAGCGCCACGGTGATCATCGGCTGCAACGTGGGCTACGGCCTGAACCACGTGCTCACGGCCACGCCGCCCTCGCACAAGATCGTGGTCCTCGAGCCCCGTCCCGAAATGCTCCTGGCCTGCCTGGGCCAGACCGACTACACCCCCTTCCTGCGCGAAAAGCGCCTGCACTTCATCCCGCCGCTGGAGAGCGCGGTCCAGGAGGCGGTGCGCCACCTGGACCTGCAGTTCCTCTTCGGCCGGGTCATCCTGCGCGAGGACACCCCGAGCAAGCAGCTCGGCCCCGAATACTCCCACTGGCTGCTGCGCTGCCGCGCGCGCATGGAGAGCTTCTCCGTGGAGATGACCACGCTGCGGCTCCGCCAGGACGTGATGGTCGGCAACGAGCTCAAGAACTTCTCCCGCGCCGCGGGCGACGGCTCGCTCATGCCGCTCAAGGGCACGGGCTCCGGCCTCACGGGCGTGATCTTCGGCGCCGGTCCCTCCCTGGACGTCAATGCCGCGCATTTCCGCGACCGGTCCCCGGACGCCCTCTACGTGACCTCGCTGCAGGCCCTGCCCGCTTTGCAGCGCCAGGGCATCCGCCCCCACTTCTGCCTGGCCATCGACTACTCGGAAGGCATGCGCGCGGTCTATTCGCGCCTGGACAAGGAAGCGGCCCGCAACGTGCCGCTCATCTACTCCACCAAGCTCGACCCCGTCGCGCTGGCCGAATACCCCGGCCCCACCATCCCCCTGTGGACGCTCGGCGGACTGTCCACCTTCGTCTTCAACGGCCGCGAGCTGGTGCTGGACGCGGGCGGCAACGTGGGCGTGACCATGCTGCGCCTGCTCTGCTGGATGGGCATGGAGCGCATCCTGCTCGTGGGCCAGGACTTCGCCTGCCCGGGCGACACCACCCACGCCGGAGGCCACCACGGCAAGGCCGACGCCGCGAGCGTGAGCAGGATCTACAACGTCAAGGTCAAGGACATCGCCGGGCGCGAGATCCTCACCTCCCCCCAGCTCCTGGCCGCGCGCCGCGACGTGGAGGACGACCTCTCCCGCACCACGATCAAGGCCTACAACCTCTACGGCGGCGGCTCGCCCATCAAGGGCGCGGCCAACGTGACCTGGGCCGAGGTCTGCGGGCAGAAGCTGCTCGAAAGCTCCCCGGAGAACCTGGAAAACCTCATGGCGGCCATGAAGAAGGCGCGCACGCCCGCCCCCAGGCCGGTCTTCGAGGCCAGGGCCAGGGCCTGGTCGAGCTCGCTGCGCAACGTGGAGAAACGTCTGGAGAAGCTCTTCAAGAAGCTCGACAAGAACCAGGCGGCGGTCAACCAGCTGCTCGGGCAGGTCGAGGTCTTCGTGAAGCAGGATCCCCTGTACACGCCCTACCTCTTCAACGAGATCATGGACCTGGCGGGCCTCGTGCGCGCCCGCAGCCGCTACGAGCTGCGCGACATGGCCGAGATCAGGAGCCTGTTCAAGCGCATCGTGGCCAAGGTCCGCGAGATGGACCGCTACCTGGGGCAGGGCTCGGCGCACGCCGCCTGAGCGGGCCGCGCCGCCGAGCGCGGCCGGGACGCCTCCTTGCATGGGCGGTGGCTTGAGGGTATACCCCGCCCATGCTCAAAAACACCCTGCGCTTCATCTGGGAGCTGGCACGCAGCCGCCCCTACATCTTCCTCCTGGTCGTCCTGACCCTGCAGGCCCTGCCCATGATCGCCGGGCACAGGGGCCTGTGGTTCTCCGACGAAGTGCGCTACGCCGGCGCCTTCAGGGAGATGCTGAACGGCCACTGGCTCGTGCTGCACCTGAACGGCGAGATGTACCCGGACAAGCCGCCCGTCTACTTCTGGTTCCTCGGGCTCGTCTCGCTCTTCACGGGCAAGGCCACGCCGACCATGTTCTACCTCGGGGCCACGATCTCGGCCGCGATCTATCTCCTGGCAAGCTGCGTTCTCTCCCGCGCGGTGGCCAAGGAAGGCAAGGACGTCACCCTGCTCTCGGGGCTCATCCTGCTCTCCACCTACTACTTCATCGGCCTCTCGCAGTACTCGCGCATGGACCTGCTGTTCGCGGCCTTCATCATGGCCTCGCAGGCCTGCCTCTACCTCGGCACGCGCGACGACGAGCCCTCTCGCCTCGTGCCCCTGGGCTTTTTGTTCTGCGCCCTGGCCACCCTGACCAAGGGCCCCTTCGGCCTGGCCTTCCCGCTGCTCGCCATCGTCATCTTCCTGGCCTGGACCGGACGTCTCGGGCGCCTCGCACGCCGGGACGCGGGCATCGGCGCCCTCATCCTGCTCGTCATCCTCGCGGCCTGGGCCGGGGGCTCGCGCCTCGTCGAAGGCCCGGCCTACCTGCAGAACATCTTCCACAAGCAGATCTACGAGCGCGCCCTGCACTCCTGGCACCACGAGGAGCCCTGGTGGCACTACCTGGCCACCCTGCCCCTGGTCTGGCTGCCCTGGACAATGATCCTCTTCTGCCTGCCCTGGAAGCGGCTCACGCTCGAGCGCATGATCGACATCTGGGGCGCGCGGCGCGAGGCAGGCGGCAAGACCTTCCTGTGGGTCGTCTTCCTCTCCGAGTTCCTCCTGCTCTCCTCGGTGCAGACCAAGATCGTCATTTACGCCCTGCCCCTCTTCGCCCCGGCGGCCATCCTCATGGCCGGGGCGCTGTTCGACCTCTCCGAGGCGCGCTCGCGCCGCTTCTGGTCGCTGTCCGCCGCGGTCATGGCCCTGCTGGCCCTGGCCGTGCCCTTCTTCGAGGTCGGCAGCCCGTGGCCCATCCCGGTGGGCGGCACGGGCGTGGTCTTCCTCTGCCTCGGCCTCACCGCCTTCGTGCTCTGGCGCCTGCGCGGCGCCGAGATGCGGCTCGCGGCCCTGGCGCTCTGCGTGGGCGTGACCGTGAGCCTCGTGCCGCTCGGCCTCATGACCATCCCGTCGCTCGACGCGGCCATGAGCCCCAAGGCCCAGGCCCTGGCCATGAAGGAATACGTCGAGCGCGGCTACGCGCCCGCGGCCTTCAACGTCTACGCGGGGATCTACACCTTCTACGCGGACACGGACTACTTCGAGACCCAGGACGTCAAGGCCATGGCGGCCTTCCTGGCCGAGCACCCCACGGCCGTGGTGGCCTTCAAGAAGAAGGACTACCTGGCGTACAAGGACGACTTCCCGCCCATGCGCGTGGTGCAGGAGCAGTGGATCGTGGACCGGCCCTACGTGCTGGTGGTCAAGGACAGCGTCGCGCAGGCCGGAACCACGGCCGAACCGGCCGCCGACGAGGCGGGCGCGGCCCTGGGCGAGGAGGCCGCGAAGGCGGAGCAGCCCGAGGCGGCGGCCCGCGAAAAGGCCGACGAAACGGCCGGGCAGCCTGCCGACCAGAAGGTCGAGAAACCGGCCGAACAGACGCCGGAGCAGTCGCCCGCACAGACATCCGAATCCCCCGCGGCGCAGTAACGCCGCCCGGCATATCCCCGCATCCTTCCACGGCCGCGCCCATCCCGGGCGCGGCCGTTTCTTTTCTCCTCTCTCGAATCCCGTCCCCCGCCGCGGCCGACCGTGGGGTCCTCCGCTTCTGCCGGGCCCCTTATTGGTCCTTCCAATATCTTCTCGACTCCCATTTTCCCGCCTTTTTGTTGCAAGAAACTCCTTGACGAGCGACTGCCCCGGTCATATTGGTTGGACCAATACGAGCAAGAACGGAATTGGACCAACCAATTCGACAAAGGAGCCTGACGTGTCCCGATTCAAGCAGACCCTCGCCACCCTGCAGGAGATGATCGACTCCGGGCAGCTCAGCGTCGGCGACAAGCTGCCGCCGGAGCGCACCCTGGCCGAGCGCCTCGGCGTCTCGCGCAACAGCGTGCGCGAAGCCATCCGCGCCCTGGCCGAGCAGGGGGTGCTCGAAAGCCGCCAGGGCGACGGCACCTACGTGCGCGAACAGGACGAGGCCATGCTCCGCGCCTCCTTCGAGCAGGCCTTCGCGGCCCAGGCCAAGCGGCTGGAAGACGTGCTCCAGTTCCGCCGCATGGTGGAGCCGGACATGGCCGCCCTGGCGGCGGCCAACGCCACGGAGCGCGAGATCGAGGAGATGAAGATCCTGGTCTTCGACCAGCAGCGCCGCCAGCTCGCGGGCGCGGACGACACGGACCTGGACGAGGCCTTCCACATGCTCCTCGCCCGGGCGAGCGGCAACGAGGTCCTGGCAGCGGCCATGGCCGCGCTGGCCGACATGGTCGCCGAGAGCCGCTCCGAGCATCTGCAAAGCCCCAGACGGCGCCACGATTCACTGGAAAGCCACCTGCGCATCATCGACGCCGTCGAAAAGCGCGATGCGACTGCCTGCAAGCGGCTCATGGAAGAACATCTCGAACGCATCGAGGCCGACGTCCTGGGCGCGGCCCCGGATGCCGTGCAGTAAGGACAAGGAGTCACGGCCATGGTCGGCTTCGCTCTCTTCTATGCCTTCGGCGGCGCGGTTGCCGGCCTCTTCGCCGGTCTTCTGGGAATCGGCGGCGGGCTCATCGTGGTGCCGCTCATGGCCTGCATCCTGCCCCACGAGGGCGTGCCCGCGCCCCTGGTCATGCACGTGGCCCTCGGCACGTCCATGGCCAGCATCATCTTCACCACCATCTCGAGCACCATCTCGCACAACAGGCGGGGCGCGGTGAACTGGCCGCTCGCGGGCCGCATCGTGCTGGGCATCCTGGTCGGCTCGTACCTCGGCTCCCTCCTGGCCTCGCACCTGCCCTCGGACCTCCTGAAGGGCGTCTTCGCGGTCTTTCTCTGCTTCGCGGCCGCGCGCATGCTCCTCGGCTCCTCCGCCAAGGCCGCGCGCCCCCTGCCGGGCAAGACGGGGCTGCTCGGCGCGGGCGGGATCATCGGAACCATCTCGAGCATGGTCGGCATCGGCGGCGGCACCCTCTCCGTGCCCTATTTCGCCTGGAACAGCGTGCCCATGCACGAGGCCATCGGCACCTCGGCCGCCCTCGGCCTGCCCCTGGCCCTGGCCGGGACCATCGGCTACGTGGCCAACGGACTGCACGAGAGCGGCCTGCCCGCCCATTCCCTGGGCTACGTGGACCTGCCCGCCCTGGCCGCCATCGTCTGCCTGAGCGTGGTCACGGCGCCCCTGGGCGCGCGCATGGCCCACGCCCTGCCCGTGGGCAGGCTGAGGAAGATCTTCGCCGTGCTGCTCCTCTTCCTGGCCGTGCGCATGATCGTGAGCATCTTCTGAGCGGGGAGGCCGGGAAATGGTGCAGCGCGCGCAGACCCTGTGGCGGATCTACTACGACATCCTGGACCACCCCGGCGCGGGAGCCGCGGAGATATGCGGCCGACTGGGCCTCACCGCGTCCGAGGCTGCCTCGGCCCTGGCGTTCCTGTGCGAAGGCAGGTGGATAGACGCGGACGACGGCACGGCGGTTTACCGCGCCACGCGCCGCGAGAATTAAAGGCCGCCCGGAACGGCTAGGGGCGGCAGACCTTGCAGGGCCGGTATCCCGCGGCCAGGGCCTGCTCCCGCGAGGAGAAGACCGCGCTGCACGCGCCGCAGTCGTAGTAGCGGCAGGACGGAGCGTGGAAGATGCGGCTCTTCACGTTGCCGTGGTACGGCCCGGCCGCGGCGGCCACGGCACGGAGGCAGAGGGCGAGGACCAGGGCCCAGGCCAGGCGCGGCGCGCGCCGGGCGACGAACTTCCGGATGCAGGACATGATAGCCTCCCGAAAAGCCTTGTCCGTGCAGACTAGTGTGATGTCCGCAAAATACGCAAAGCCGTATTTTGCGGAAGATCGCTGCGCCGAAAACGTGGTTTTCGGCTTGCTCACGCCGCCGACGGCGGCGGAACCGTGCAGTCGCCCGGTTCACGTGTCGCGTACGACTCCTGCGCAGCATATCGACTTTTTTCACGAACGCGACACGAGCCGATTCGTCTCCCCCTCCCAAGCCCCTGTGCCGTCCCCCCGGCGCGAAAAAAGCCCGGTCCGCATGCGCGGACCGGGCCTTCGATCTGTCGACTGATTCCTTTCGATCCTACGACGCCGAGAAGGTCAGCTCCTCGCCGTCGGTGCCGATGGTCACGGTCTGGCCGTCGCCGAGCTCGCCGCCGATGAGCTTTCTGGCCAGCGGCGTCTCCAGATGGGCGGAGACGTAGCGCTTGAGCGGCCGCGCGCCGTAGACCGGATCGTAGGCCGCGTGGGCGATGAAGTCCTTGGCGTCGTCCGTGAGCGTGAGCTCGATCTTGCGCTCGGCCAGTCGCTTGCGCAGCCCCTCCACCTGCAGTTCCACGATGGCCTTGATCTGCTCGGGCAGAAGCGGCTTGAAGAGCACGATCTCGTCCACGCGGTTCAAGAACTCCGGCCTGAAGCCACGGCGCAGGTCGGCCATGACCTGGTCGCGCACGCCGGGCCTGAAGTCGCCCTCGGGCGAGATGCCCTCGATCATGTACTGCGAGCCGATGTTCGAGGTCATGATGATGATCGTGTTCTTGAAGTCCACGGTATGGCCCTTGGAGTCGGTCAGCCGCCCGTCGTCCAGGATCTGGAGCAAGGCGTTGAAGACGTCCGGGTGGGCCTTCTCGATCTCGTCGAAGAGCACCACGGCGTAGGGCTTGCGGCGCACGGCCTCGGTCAGCTGGCCGCCCTCGTCGTAGCCCACGTACCCCGGAGGCGCCCCGATGAGGCGCGCCACGGTGTGCTTCTCCATGTACTCGCTCATGTCCAGGCGGACCATGTTCTCCTCGGAGTCGAACAGGGCCTCGGCCAGGGTCTTGCACAGCTCGGTCTTGCCCACGCCCGTGGGGCCGAGAAAGATGAAGGAACCGATGGGGCGGCGCGGGTCCTTGAGTCCGGCGCGGGCGCGCAGCACGGCGTCGGACACGGCGCGCACGGCCTCGTCCTGGCCGACCACGCGGGCATGCAGCACCTCGGGCAGGCGCAGCAGCTTCTCGCGCTCGCCCTCCACGAGACGGGCCACGGGGATGCCGGTCCAGCGGGCGATTATCTCTGCGATGTCGTCCGGGCCGACCTCTTCCTTGAGCAGCCTGCGGCAGGGCTCCCCGCCCTCCTCGCAGCCCTCGGCGGCCAGGAGCTGCTGCTCCAGGGTGTGCAGCTTGGAATAGCGCAGCTCCGCGGCCTTGTTGTAGTCCAGGGCGCGCTCGGCCTCCTCGATCTCGAGCCGGGTACGCTCGATCTCTTCCTTGATCTTGCGCACGCCCTCGATTCCGGCCTTCTCGTTCTCCCACTGCCGCATGAGCTCGTCGCGGGCCTCCTTCAGGTCCACCAGCTCCTTCTCGAGCCTGGCCAGCCGGTCGCGCGACTTCTCGTCGGTCTCGCGCCTAAGTGCCTCGCGCTCGATCTCGAGCTGGAGCACGCGGCGGTTCAGCTCGTCGAGCTCCGTGGGCATGGAGTCGATCTCCGTGCGGATCATGGCCGCGGCCTCGTCGATGAGGTCGATGGCCTTGTCCGGGAGCTGGCGGTCCGTGATGTAGCGGTGCGAGAGCACGGCCGCCTCGACCAGCGCGGCGTCCGCGATGCGCACGCCGTGGTGGACCTCGAAACGCTCCCTGAGCCCGCGCAGGATGGAGACGGTGTCCTCCACCGTAGGCTCCTCGACCATGACCGGCTGGAAGCGGCGCTCGAGCGCCGGGTCCTTCTCGATGTTCTTCCTGTACTCGTCGATGGTCGTGGCGCCGATGCAGTGCAGCTCGCCGCGCGCGAGCATCGGCTTCAGCAGGTTGCCCGCGTCCATGGCGCCCTCGGCCTTGCCCGCGCCGACGATGGTGTGGATCTCGTCGATGAACAGGAGGATGCGGCCCTCGGACGACTGCACCTCCTTGAGCACGGCCTTCAGGCGCTCCTCGAACTCGCCCCGGTACTTGGCGCCCGCGATGAGCGCGCCCATGTCCAGGGAGAAGATGGTCTTGTCCTTCAGCCCCTCGGGCACGTCGGCCTTGAGGATGCGCTGGGCCAGCCCCTCGACGATGGCGGTCTTGCCCACGCCCGCCTCGCCGATGAGCACGGGGTTGTTTTTGGTGCGGCGCGAGAGGATGCGCACGCAGCGCCTGATCTCGGCATCGCGGCCGATGACCGGGTCGAGCTTGCCCTTGCGCGCCTCCTCCACGAGGTCGCGGCCGTACTTGGCGAGCGCCTCGTAGGTCTCCTCCGGGTTGGCCGAGGTCACGCGCTGCGAGCCGCGCACCTGGGTGAGCACGGCCAGGACCTTGTCCTTGTCCAGGCCGAAGGTGCGGTTCACGCGGCCCACCGGGGTGCCGGAAGGCTGCTCGCACAGGGCCAGGAAGATGTGCTCCACCGAGGTGTACTCGTCGGTCATCTTGCGCGCGGCCTGCTCGGCCTTGAGCAGGATCTCCTGCAGCGCCGGGGTGACGTATATCTGGCCGGGCTGCGCGCCGGGGCCGGAGACCTTGGGCATCTTGCCCAGCTCCGCCTCCACGGCGTTGGAATATGCCTTGGGGTCGAAGCCCGCCTTGCGCAGCAGGCTCGGCACGATGCCGTTCTCCTGCTCCACCAGGGCGAGCAGGAGATGGGGCGCGTCGACCTGCTGGTGGCCGAAGCGCACGGCCACGTTCTGGGCCTCGGACACGGCTTCCTGGGATTTCTGGGTGAACTTGTTCAGATCCATTCGCGGTTCCTCCGTACGAAAACGAGGCTTGGCGCCGCTACAGCAGGCGCCTGAGTTCGCTGATGCGCGCCTCGAGTTCCTCGACGCGCTCGATGAGATCGACGACTATGGTTCCGGCCATGGTCGACATGCCGATGTCGTTGCACAGCCGGTTCAGCTTCTTCATGCGGTAGACGTCCTCGGGGTGGAAGAGGAAGTCCTCGCCGCTCCTCACGGGCTCTATCCAGCCGAGCTCGATGATCTCGGCGATGCGGTCGGTGCCGATGTGGGCGATCTCCAGCACCTCGGCCCAGGCGATCAGCGCGGAGGGGGCGGGCAGGTTGTCGCTCTCGTTCATGCTCGCACCCTCCTAGAAGTTCCTGGGGTTGAAGGACGAGGTCTCGCGCAGCTTCTCCCAGAGTTCCTTCTCCTCCGGCGAGGCGGCCTGCGGCACCTTGACCATGACGCGCACGAAGAGGTCGCCCCTGCCCTGCGGCCCGGAGAGGCCCTTGCCACGCATACGCAGCTTCTGGCCGCTGCCCGTGCCCGCGGGAATGCGCATCTCGACCGCGCCGTCCAGGGTGGGCACGCGTACCGTGGCGCCCAGCGCCGCCTCCCAGGGGGCCAGCGGCAGGTCCAGGACGAGGTTCACGTCCTCCACGGTGTAGCGCGGATGCGGCAGCAGATTGACCCGCAGGAAGAGGTCCCCTGCGGCGCCGCCGCCGAATCCGGGGTTGCCCTGTCCGGCCAGCCGGATGCGCTGGCCCGTGCGCACGCCCGGGGGAATGTTGACCTGCAGCGTCTTGGTGGCCAAATGCGGCATGCCGTCCGGCCCGGCCTCCTGGACCGAGAGCGAGATGGACTTGCGACCGCCGCTGTAGGCCTCCTCGAGGGTCAGGTCGAGGGTCGCCTCGGCGTCCGAGCCGCGCCGGGTGCGCGGCCCGCCGGAGTAGGCCCCGCCGGAAAAGCCGCCGCCCGCACCGCCAGCCTGGCGGAAGATGTTCTCGAACCCGCCCTGGCCGCCGGAGAAGCGCGCTCCCGCGCCCCCGGCCGCGCCGCCGAAAAGGAACTCGAAGAAGTCCGAGAAGTCCCCGGCTCCGCCCCCACCGCCCGGGCCGCCGCGGAACTGGAAGTGGGTGTCCTCGTAGCCCGGAGGCGGCCGGAAGTCCTGGCCGGATTGCCAGTTTGGTCCGAGCGAGTCGTAGAGCTTGCGCTTCTCGGGGTCCTTCAGGACCTCGTACGCCTCGTTGATCTCCTTGAACCGCTCCTCGGCCTGCTTGTCGTTGGGGTTCAGGTCCGGGTGATGCTTGCGGGCAAGCTTCTTGAAAGCCTTGGAGATCTCCTCCTGCGTGGAGCTCCGCTTGACGCCGAGAAGGTCGTAGTAATCCTTGTATTTCACGCTCATGTCCGGTAGCACTCCCTGGGGCGTGCGTGCACTCGCCCCTTCGCGTCTCTGTATGAATCCATCAGGTAATGCCTGTTCTCCGTCTGTCAACAAACTGACGCGCAGTTCCTCGACACATTCCGGAATCAGCCGTAAAAGCAGCCCATGACGCAGAGCCTTCCCGTCCTCATGTACCACTATGTGGCCGAACCTGCGAACCCGATCGCGGTGCACCCGGCCATTTTCGAGGAACAGATGCGGCTCCTTTCCGCCGCGGGCTTCCGGGGCGTGTCCCTGGAGGAGGCGCACGCCTTCCTGGTCCGGGGCGAAAGGCTGCCCGGCCGCCCCTGCCTGATCACCTTCGACGACGGCTACCTGGACAACCTGGTCTACGCCTGGCCGCTCCTGGAAAAGTACGGCCACAAGGGCGTCGTCTTCGCGGTCACCGAGCGTCTGGCCGAGGGGCCGCTGCGCCCCACGCTGCGCGACGTCTGGGCCGGACGCATAAAGGCCTCCGGGCTGCCGCCGGTGAACAGCCCCTTCACGGTCGACGAGCTGGGCCTCGAGGTACGCCGCGACCTCTTCATCTCCCGCGAGGAAGCGCGGGCCGCCGAGGCTTCCGGGGTGCTGCGCATCGAGCCGCACGGGCACACGCACATCTCGGTCTTCCATAAACCGGATTTCCATACCTTTTTCAAGCCCTCCCGGAAGAAGCGCACCTTCGACGGGATCGCGGGCCGCATCGTCTGGGGACTGCCCCGGTTCGCCGAGGCCCCGGGGCTGGCCACGCACGCCTATCTGCCCTCGGACGCGCTCTACGAGCTGGCCCTGCGTGAGGTGCCGCAGGACGACCGCGAGGCGCTGGAATTCTTCAAGGACGCGCGAAACGAGGAGCGGCTGAAGGCCAAGGTCCTGGCCGTCCCCCAGGAGCACTGGGGCCGCTACGAGACGGACCGGGAATACGCGGAGCGCGTCGCCCGCGACCTCACGGCCTCGGTCGCGACGCTTCGCGAGGTGCTCGGCCGCGACCCGGTGTCGATCGCCTGGCCCTGGGGGGCGTACACGAACACGGCGCGGGAGATCGCGCAGGGGCTCGGCATCGAGATGTTCTTCTGCACCCGCGCGGGCGCGAACCCGCCGGGCGCGCCCCTGGCCGTGCACCGCTTCAAGGCCCGGCCCAAGGCCGGGCTCTGGCTTCGTTCGCGCCTGGAGATTTACTCCCGCCCCTGGCTGGCCCGGCTCTACGCCGTCCTCCACTGACGTTTCGGGCGGACGCAGCCCCCGGCGTCAGCCTTGCTTCGCGGCGTGGCGCGCCCTATTCTGCCCTCGCGAGGTCTTCAATGAACACACCTTTCGACAAGCTCAAGAAGCTGAAGATAGCCCCGAAGGAAGAGGCGCGGGCAAAGGCCGCGAAGCCTGTGGCAAAGCCTGCCCCCAAGCCTGCCGCGGCGGACGAGGACTCGGTCTTCGCCCAGGCCATGGGCGGGGTGAAGCCCCTTTCCGGCAGCGGACGCACCGTGGCCCCGGACGCCCCGCCGCCCAAGGCCCCGGCCGCGCCCCAGGACGACGACACGGTGGCCACCCTGGACAAGCTGCTCTCGGGCGAGCTCGATTTCGAGCTGGAATACACGGACGAGTTCATGCACGGCCAGGTGCGCGGCCTGGACGGGAAGATATTCCGCCGCCTCAAGGCCGGACAGTACGCCGTGGAGGCCCACCTGGACATGCACGGCATGACCCAGGAGCAGGCCTACGACGCCCTGCTCTTCTTCCTGCGCGAGGCCTACTTCTCGGGCAAGCGCGTGGTCCTGCTCATCCCCGGCCGGGGCAAGGGCTCGCCTCACGGCCTGGGGCTCCTCAAGCGCGAGATCCAGTTCTGGCTCACACGCGAGCCGCTGCGCCGCGCGGTGCTGGCCTACTGCACCGCCCTGCCGCGCCACGGCGGCGCGGGCGCGCTCTACGTCATGCTGCGCAAGTTCCGCAAGGAGACGGGCAAGGTGGCCTTCGAGCGCACCGGATTCTGGGCCGACGGCATCGGCTGAATCCGGAGGCTGCCCCGGCGGTACAGGGGGATTCGGGAGGATTGAGGGGACGCTTCGGGCGCCCCTAGCGGCGCCTGCCGAGGGCGGCGTAGGAGGTGGTCTTCGCCCCCTGGGAGCGCGCGGCCATGCGCGCACCCGAGAGCCGGAGCGAACTCCATTCCTCGGCCCGTTCGGCAGCGTAGCTGGTGATCTTCGCGAGTTCCGGCTCGGGCAGCCCGGGATGGACCATGATCTCCACGATCCCGTTCTCCCCGCACCGTTCGAGCGCGCCGTGCGTCAGGCGCAGGAACCGCTCCACCGTCCTCTCGCCCTCGTCGTAGTCCCTGACGAACACGTCCGGACAGGCGATGCCGCTCGTGCGCAGCGCCGTCACGTCCTCGCCGGTCACGGCGCGCACCGGAAGGCCGAAGCGCCGGGCCACGCGCACGAGGACCTTGCGCAGGCCGGGCCGGACGTGGATGTGGTGATGTCCGTCCAGATGCGTGGGCTGCACGCCCCAGGCCATCAGGGCCTCGACCTGGGCCATCCATTCGGCCTCGACCTCGGCCGGGTCCGGATTCCAGCCCGCGGGAACGCGGCGGTGAAACGCCCCGCTCTCGTCCACCAGCGAAGGCGTGCGCGCGGCCCCCAGGCGGGGACTGCCCGCTGTGAGCTGCAGATGGACCCCCGCCTGGTCCTTGAGCAGGGCGGCATGGCGGCGCACCCGCTCCTCGGCCCCGTCCGCGCAGGTCATGACCGTGGTCGAGGTCACCGCCCCGGCGGCCATGAGTTCCGCCACGGCCCCGCAGATGCCGTCGGACAGGCCGAAATCGTCGGCATTCACTATCACGCGCCGCACAAGCTCTCCCCTGTTGCTCCGGACCGCCGCCGGGAGACGGCGGCCAGCCCCTGCGTCATATGTTCTTAACCTTGCAGGCGCATGATGTCATGCGACTTCTTCGACACAGCACAGCACGAGCGCCCCATGCCGGATCCAGCACGCAATCCGTTCGCCTCGCAGCGTCTGCGCCGCATTACCGGCTGGACCCTGGTCGTCGTAGGCATCCCGCTCTACATCCTGCCCCTGCCCCTCGGCCTGCCGGTCATCGTCCCCGGCATCCTCCTCGTCATCAGCGGTTCTCCGTCCATGCGCCGACGATTCGTCAGGCTGCGCAACGTATTTCCTGCCATCTATGCAAAATTCAAGATGTTCAGAAAACGCAGGGCTGCTTCCAGAAGGACCCCGCGGACCTGAATCCCGCATGACGGCTGCAAAATCGCCGGAACAGACAAATCAGGCTATCCCATTGCAATTGTTCGCGCCTTTTCGTATTAGGAAAAAAGTGAGGGGAGATGAGCAGTTAAAGGATATACAATGGACGAACAATCGTCGAGGCTCCATGCCTCGAATAACGACTCAGCCGAGCTCCTGCTCGACCTCAGCAAAGTCGGGCGCAAGACAGCGCTGCGTACCTGGCTCATATACCACGGAATCTCCGAAAAGACGATCGCCAGAAAGCTCAGTGTCAGCGCATCCACTGTCACGCGCCTGCTCTCCGGGGAGCGACGCTCGCAAAGCATGCTCAAGGCCCTGGTGGACATGGGCATCCCCCGCGACCTGCTCGATGAATAGACTGGCGCATAGGGAGCTTGCCCGCGCGGCGTTATTTTCTCCGCCCAGGGCTTTTAGAGAGGTCAATTCTTTGCCATACTGCGGCAATGGATCTCGTACTCGACCTGACCAAGGTGGACAGGGAGAAGGCCTTGCGCACGTGGCTCACCTACCACGGCATCTGCGAGAAGAAGCTCGCCGAGGAGGTGGGCGTGTCCCCCTCGGCCATCACCCGGATCATCAAGGGAGAGCGGGCGTCCCGCAATCTCGTGGAGCGTCTCGTGGCGGCCGGGATTCCCCGCTCGCTCCTGCCCACGCCGGGTCCGGGGCCGGGTCGCCCGGCCAGGACGTAGCGTTCCTGAAAACCCGCATCCATTCCATTTTTTTTACTTTTAAAATCGGCAATTTTTTGCCATAATACTTCCCATGTCGTTGCTTCTCGATCTCAGCCTGATCGACCGCGAGCGGGCCGTCAGCGCATGGCTGGCCTACCACGGCATCTCCAAGGCGGACCTCGCGCGCCAGATCGGCGTGGACCCCTCGTTCATCACCTACGTGCTGCAGGGCAAGCGCCGCTCACGGCGCATCCACGCCCTGCTCGTGGACCTCGGCGTGCCCGGCGAGCTTCT
Organism: Desulfovibrio sp. X2; assembly: GCF_000422205.1. NCBI lineage: Bacteria > Pseudomonadati > Thermodesulfobacteriota > Desulfovibrionia > Desulfovibrionales > Desulfovibrionaceae > Desulfovibrio > Desulfovibrio sp. X2. The sequence goes on along the minus strand of NZ_ATHV01000019.1, from coordinate 130,433 downwards.
GCCCGATCCGGGTAACGGCCCGGGACGACCGCGCAAGACCCCGGCCGCGGACACGCCCCAGGCGAAAGACGCCAAGACCCCGGGCAGCTGAGCGCCCGGCGCCTCCTTCCCCCTTCTCCAACCTGATTCGCCCCGTGTCCCGGGAATGCGTGGCCTTGTCGCGTGCCCGCGGAAAATCCGCAGGCCCGACCTGGACCTGCCAGCGCTAGAGCATGCTGACCGGATCGAGATCGAGCGAGAGCCTGATCTCGGTGTTCTTCGGCAGGAGCGTCCGGGCGCGGGCGTACAGCTCGCGGATCTGCAGCCAGGAATCGGCCTTGAGCAGGCAGTGCACTCGCTTGCGCCCCTTGAGCTGGGAGAGCGGAGCCGGAGCCGGGCCGAGGAGGCGCACGCCCTTCTCCGCCGCGAGGCGGGAAAGCTCCCCGGCCAGCGCCGCGATCTGGGTCGGTCCCTCGGGATCGTCCGAGGGATGGCTCAGGCGCAGGAGGCCGAGGCGCACGAAGGGCGGGTAGCCGAAGCGGCGGCGCAGCTCTATCTCGCGCGCGTAGAAGCCCTCGTAGTCCGCGTCGAGCACGAAACGCCAGAAGGGGTGGCTCGGGCTGCGCGTCTGGATGAGCACCGTGCCGGGCTTCTCGCCGCGTCCCGCCCTGCCCGCCACCTGGACCAGGAGCTGGAAGGTCCGCTCCGTGGCGCGGTAGTCCGGCATGTTGAGCCCCATGTCCGCCTCGGCCACGACCACCAGGGTCACGCCCGGAAAGTGGTGCCCCTTGGAGAGCATCTGCGTGCCGACCATGACCTGTGCCCGGCCTGCGGCGAAATCGCCCAAAATGGCTTCCATGCGCTCGCGGCGCCTGGCCGCGTCGCGGTCGAGCCTGACCACGGCGGTGTCCGGCGGCAGGATATGCCCCAGGACCTCCTCGAGCTGTTCCGTGCCCTCGCCCATGGGCACGAAGGCCGTCTGGCCGCATTTCGAGCAGGGCGAGGGGAACGGCAGGGACAGGCCGCAGTAGTGGCAGACCAGCCGCTCGCGCGCCTTGTGGTAGGTCAGCGAGACGCGGCAGTTGGGGCAGGAGATGGCCTCCTCGCAGGACAGGCAGTACATCACCGGCGAATAGCCGCGCCTGTTCAGCATGATGATGGCCTGCTCCCCGGCCTCCACCGTGGCAGTGAGCTTCTCGACGGCCTCGGCGCACAGGGGCCCTTCTCCCCGGCGGCCGGAGATGTCCACGAGCTCCACGGCGGGCGGCTCGCCCGCGCCCACGCGGCGGGAAAGCCGCGAGAGCGGCATGGCCCCGTTCTGCGCGGCGTGGTAGGTCTTCAGGTCCGGCGTGGCCGAGCCGAGCACGAGCAGCGCGCCCGCTCGCGTGGCCCTGAACCAGGCCACTTCCTTGGCCTGGTAGACCAGCCGCTCGTCCTGCTTGAAGGACTCGTCGTGCTCCTCGTCGAGCACCACGAGGCCGGGGGCGCGCAGGGGCAGAAAGAGCGCGGAACGCGTGCCGACCACCAGACGCGGCCCCTCCTCCGACGCGGCTCGGAACACGGCCTCGCGGCGGCCGGGCGGCAGGTAGCCGTGGTAGAAGTCCACGCGCGCGCCCGGCAGGGCGGTGCAGGCCGCCCGGTGCAGGGCCATGGCCAGGGCGACCTCGGGCGCGAGCAGGAGCGCGGGCCGCCCCTGCTCCAGGCAGCGGCGGATGAGCCGAAGATAGACGAAGGTCTTGCCGCTGCCGGTTATGCCGTGCAGCAGCCGCGAGGCGCCCTTTCCCGAGGAGAAGCCCGCATCCATGGCCGCGAGCATCTCGTCAAGCGCAGCGGCCTGCTCCCCGGTGGGCTCTATCTCGTCCAGCCAGGAGGCGCCCCCGGCGCCGTTTTCGGGCGCGGGCACCGCATCCTCGGGCCACGGCCCCACGGCCAGCAGCCCGCGCTCCTCGAGCACCTGCAGCGAGGGCTCGTGCCCGGGCCCCATGGCCGCCGTGAGGTGCTCGCGCGCCACCGGCCCGCTGTCGTAAAGATAGTCGAGGATGCGCGCCTGGCGCACAGCGCCGGGGCGGACGGGCCAGGGAGGATCGGCCAGCAGCCGCACGCAGATGTCGCGCTCGGGCTTGCCCGCCACCTCCATTCTGCCCCGCATCCACTCCCCGGCCAGCGCGGCCAGCTCGGCGCCGGGCAGATCGGCCAGGTCGCGGGGCGAGAAGCTGCGCTTGCGCCCCTTGCCGCCGCGCACCTTGTAGCGCACCTGGGCGCTGCGCACGCCCCGCGGCAGGAGGCCGAAGAGGACCTGCCCCAGCGGCTCGGCCAGCCGCGCGGAAAGGTTCCTGGCCATCTCCAGGTAGTCCGCCCCGAGCAGGGGCTCGCGCTCGAGCGGCCAGAGCAGCGGCCGCGTGGCCACGCCCTCGGGCGCCGCCTCCTCCGGTCCGACGACGACCACGGCGCGGAAACCGCCGCCGAGCGGCGCCAAGGCCCGGCTGCCGGGTACGAAGGCTTCGGCCGGGAAATATTCCGGCAGTTCGTAGGTCAGGAGGGCGAAGGGCGGGCTCGGCAGGGCCACGCGCAGGAAACGGGGAGCGTCGGGCACGGTTCAGCAGGGGTTGGAGGCGATTCGCGGAAAAACGCCGGACCGGAACAGGCCCGGAAAACGGCGCGCCCCCGTCCCGCCAGCCGAGGCTGCCGGGACGGGGGCGCGACACGCCGCGTGCGGCTCTAGCCGCACGAGAGCAGTTCCCGCAGACGATGCACGAGGTCGTCGCGCAGGTTCTCGTCGTGCAGGGCGAAGTAGATGTTGGCCGTGAGGTAGTCCACCCAGTCGCCCACGTCGAAGCGCTGGCCGCGGATCTTCACCGCCAGCAGCCGCTTGTCGGCGGCCATCATCTGCAGGGCGTCCGTGAGCTGTATCTCGCCGCCCACGCCGGGCCTGACCTCGTCGAGGTAGGGGAAGATCTCGGGCGTGAGCACGTAGCGGCCGATGACCGCCATGCGCGAGGGAGCCTCGGACATGGGCGGCTTCTCCACCACGTTGCGCACGCGGTAGAGCCCGGGCGAGAACTCGTCGCCCGCGATGATGCCGTAGTTGGAGACCTTGCTCTTGGGCACTTCCATGACGCCGATGACGGCCATGTTCTCGGCCCGGGCCACGTCGATGAGCTGGCGGATGCCCGGCTCGGCGCCGAACATCAGGTCGTCGCCCACCATGACCGCGAAGTTCTCGTTCTTGACCACCTCGCGGGCGCAGAGCACGGCGTGTCCGAGACCCAGCTGGACCTTCTGGCGCACGGAGATGATGTTCACCATCTCGGCCACGTCCCGGACTTCCTTGAGCAGCTTGTCCTTGCCCGCGCGGGCGAGGAGGTTCTCGAGGACCAGGTTGTAGTCGAAGTGGTCCTCGATGATCTTCTTGTCCTTGTTGTTGATGAAGACCACGGTGCTGAGGCCAGAGGAGATGGCCTCCTCGACCACGTACTGGACCGTGGGCTTCTTGTAGACCGGCAGCATCTCCTTGGGGATGTTCTTGGTTGCGGGCAGCGAGCGCGTGCCCCAGCCGGCGACGGGAATGACGACCTTGTTTATGAGCATTAGAGCCCCCTTTTCGCCAGAGTGTTCGAGTCGTTACTGTAGGTACTTCTCACAGGCGCAGGCGATCTCGCTCGCCAGGGCCCGCACGAGTTCTTCGTTCTCGCCTTCAACCATCACCCGAGCCTTGGGCTCGGTGCCGGAATAGCGCAGGAGCACGCGCCCCTTGCCGCCGAGCCGGCTCTCGGCCGCCAGGACGGCCTTCGCGATCTCCGGGGCTTCCTCGAAGGGGATCTTCCGTCCCACCTCGACGTTCACGAGCACCTGCGGGAAAGGCTCGAGCAGATGCGAAAGCTCGGAAAGCGGCTTCTGCTTTGCCACCATTATACGCAAGAGTTGCAGCGCGGCAAGGATGCCGTCGCCGGTGGTGGCGAAATTGATGAAAATGATGTGCCCGGACTGCTCGCCGCCGAGCACCGCCTTCTCCCGGCGCATGCCCTCGGCCACGTAGCGGTCGCCCACCTTGGTGCGCACCAGGCGGCCGCCGCGCTCGTGCATGAAGATCTCGAGCGCCATGTTGCTCATGACCGTGGAGACGAGCGTGCCGCCGTTCATCTCGCCGCGCTCCATGAGGTCCTGGGCGCACAGGGCCATGATCTGGTCGCCGTCCAGCACCTGGCCCTTCTCGTCCACGACGATGACGCGGTCCGCGTCGCCGTCCAGGGCGATGCCGATGTCCGCGCCGATCTCGCGCACCTTCGCAGCGATGCGCTCGGGATAGGTCGAGCCGCACTGCTCGTTGATGTTCCTGCCGCTCGGCTCGCAGCCGAACTTGACGACCTTGGCCCCGAGCTCCTCGAAGACCAGGGGGGCGACCTTGTAGGCCGCGCCGTTAGCGCAGTCGAGGGCGATGGTCAGGCCGTCCAGGGTGAGCTCGTTGGGGAAGGTGTTCTTCAGCGCCACGATGTAGCGGCCCGAGGCGTCCTGGATGCGGAAGGCGCGGCCCACGGTCTCGGAGTCGGGGTAGTCCCACTGCTCCGAGCCGTCGCGCAGGACCATCTCCGCGATCTCGTCCTCGGCCTCGTCGGGCAGCTTCATGCCCATGGGGTCGAAGAACTTGATGCCGTTGTCGTAGTAAGGATTGTGCGAGGCGGAGATGACCACGCCCGCGGCCGCGCGCATGTTGCGCGTGAGAAAGGAGATGGCGGGCGTGGGCAGCGGGCCGACGAGGAAGGCGTCCATGCCCGAGGCGCAGAGCCCGGAGGTCAGGGCCGTCTCGAAGACGTAGCCCGAAAGTCGCGTGTCCTTGCCTATGATGATGCGGCTGTGCGCTGTCGTGGCCTTGAAGACCCTGCCCGCGGCCAGGCCGAGCCTGAGCGCGATCTCCGGGGTCATGGGCCACTCGTTCACGCGGCCGCGCAGACCGTCCGTGCCGAAAAGTCGCTTGGTCATGGACAAGAGTTCTCCTTACTTGGGCTTCGCCGCGGATGCCGGCGCCTTGCGCGCTTCCGCCGCCTTGGGGATGGTAAGATGGACCTTGTCGGGCCTCACTTCCAGGACCTTGGTCCAGCGCGGCAGGTCGAAAGCGAGCGAGGCGTCCCTCCGGCCGGACGAAAAGTCGGTTCCGGGCGCAAGGGTGACTCGTATTTCCTTACGGAATTTTTCGCTTTGCGCAAGGCTTTCCGGGAGCTCCAGGCGCACACGCACCTGTCCGGGCGCGATGACCACGTTGGCCGGACTGTCGGGCTTCTCGACCGCGAGGCGGGCCCACAGCTGCACGGTGCGCGGGCCGAAGACGTAGTGCACGCCGACCTGGGCGGGATCGGACTCGGTGCCGTCCGGCAGCTTGATGGGCCTGCGGCCCGAGATGTCGTTCGGGCTGTCCGGGTCCACCTGCCAGGCCTTGGTCTCCACGAAGCTCACCCCGTCAAGCACGCTCTTCGGCCCTGTGAGCTTCACTTCCGCCGGAGTGGCGGAGGCCTGCTTGAGCTCCCAGCCGGAAGGCAGGTCGCCTTCCCAGTCGGGGCGCACGGGCACGGTCTTGGAGACCAGGGCGTCGGCCGTGACCGTGAGGCGCGCGGGCTTGATCTCGAGGGGCGAGAGCGCCCCGGACAGCGGGACGTTCGAGCTGTTCAGGGTGATGTTGTTCTCGCCCGCCTGGATGCCCGAAAGGTTCAGGATGTAGGTCAGGTCCGCGGCGTTCACGGTGCGCACCAGGCCGCGCGGCCCGCGGATGCGGACCTCGAGCTTGGCTGGCACGCCGTCGAGCACCACGAGCCCCTTGGGCGTGTTCGTGGTCACCACCGGGACCTCGATCCAGGTCTCCACCCGTTCGCGGCCGGAGACGAGGTACCAGGAGATCACGGCCAGCACCAGGGCCAGGATCATGTATTGCCAGTTGTTGCGCACGGGCTAGCTCTCCAGGGCTTCCGTGACCTTGCCCTGCAGCGCGGATTCGGTCAGCCCGTAGTAGATGCGCCCCCTGTTGACCAGGGAGATCTCGCCCCGTTCCTCGCTGACCACCAGGATCACTGCGTCGGTCTCCTCGGAGAGGCCGATGGCCGCGCGGTGCCTGGTGCCGAAGGCCGTGGACAGCGTGGCGTCGTGCGTGAGCGGCAGGATGCAGCTGGCGGCCGCGATCCTGTCGCCGCGGATGATGACCGCGCCGTCGTGCAGGGGCGTGTTGTGGTGGAAGATGGTCAGCAGAAGCTCTGTGGTCACCTTGGCGCCGATCTCCACTCCCTTCTCGATGACGTCGCCCAGGGGCACGCGCTTCTCGAAGACGACCAGGGCGCCGGTGCGCGTCTTGGCCATGGTCGTGAGCGCGTCCAGGACCTCGGAGAGAACCTCGCCCGCCACGGCCTTGCGCAGCCGGAAGCGATGCTCGCCGAGCTCCGAGAGGGCCTTCCTGATGTCGCTCTGAAAGAGGATGATGATCACCAGGAAGATGGAGCCCAGGAAGTTCGCCAGGAACCAGTTGAGCGTGTAGAGCCCTATCTCGCCGGAGAGATAGTAGAGGACGAGGACGAGCACCAGGCCGTAGATGACCGGCACGGCCCTGGTGCCCTTGAAGAGCAGGATGAGGCGGTAATAGATGATGGCCACGAGGCCGATATCAAGTATTTCCCGCCAGGAAAACTGCGAGGTGTCAAGCATCGGGGATATCTGCGGGCATCTGAGGAACGAAACCCTGGCCGCTTGATTGGAGTCCGTCGCGATCCGGCAAGTAGCCGGATCCCTCTGCACTCGCGCGGTATCTTTCAGCCTAGCGCGCCTTCATGGTCTTGGCAAGGACCCCCCGCGCAAAGCGCTGCTGTCCTTTCCCGGACTCCTGTAATCAGGCAAGCCGGATTCCGGCGGGACAAGAGGTCGGGCACGGCCTTTCCGCCCCCTTCCCTTCCTCCCCGATGCCTTTCGCTTCGCCGCCCTACTCTCCGCCCGGACGCATGGCCTCGGCCAGGCGCAGGGCGGCCACGGCCGGAGCGACCTCGTGCAGGCGGTGGATGCGCACGCCGCGCGCCTGCAGAAGCGCGCTCGCGATGCGCGTGGCCTCCTGGCGCTCGTCGGGGCCGAAGCCGAGGAGCCTGCCGAAGAGGCTCTTGTTGGACAGGGCCATGTACACGGGCCTGCCGAATTCCATGAACTCCTCGATGCGGCGCAGGATCTCCAGGTTGTGCTCGAGCGTCTTGCCGAAGCCGATGCCTGGATCGAGCACGATGCGGTCCTCGGGCAGCCCGGCGCGCACGAGGCGGCCCAGATGTCCGGCGAAGAATGCCTTGAGGTCCGCGACCACGTCTCCGTAGCGGGGATCGTCCTGCATGGTGCGCGGCTCGCCCTGCGCGTGCATGAGCACATAGCCGGGCTTGTGCTGCGCGAGCACGTCCGTGAGCGCGGGATCGAAGCGGCAGGCCGAGACGTCGTTTATGATGGCTGCGCCCGCGGCGAGGCAGGCCACGGCCACGGCGGCCTTGGTGGTGTCCACGGAGACCGCGGCATCCGGGGAGAGAGGCGCCAGGGCCCGGACCACGGGCAGGACGCGGGATATCTCGGTTTCCTCGTCCACGGCCTCGGAACCGGGCCGCGTGGACTCGCCGCCCACGTCGAGCACGGCCGCGCCCTCGGCGGCCAGGCGGCGGCCCTGGGCCGCGGCGGCCTCGGCAGAGGCATGGCGCCCGCCGTCGTAGAACGAGTCCGGCGTGACGTTGACGATGCCGCAAATGATATGGGGGGCCGGTCCAAGGACCGTCCCCCCCTTGATCGTCCAGGTGATCATTCGTGTCTTGCCGGTGTCCTAGTGGACTTTCTTGTCGTCGTCCTCGTCGGGCCAGGAGAGGCCTCCCGAGGCGTCCTCGCCCGGGTGCTCGGGCTGGCCCCCGAGACGGGGAGAAGCCTTGGGCGCGTCGTTCGAGCCGGAGGCGGAGGCCGCGTTCGATCCCGAATCGGACGCCTTGGGGCCGGAGCCCTGGCCCGAATCCCCGTCGCCGTTGGTCCCCGGCTTGGCCATAGGCGGCAGTTCCTTGCCGTCCATGATCAGGTCGATGTCCGCTCCGGAGATGGTCTCGCGCTCCAGCAGGGCCGCGGAGATCTTGTGCATGGCCTCGCTGTGCTCACTGAGCAGCACGCGGGCCTTCTCGTGGGCCTCGTCGATGAAGCGGCGCACCTCGGAGTCGATGAGCCGGGCGGTGTCCTCGGAGTAGTCGCGGTTGTGGATCAGCTCCTTGCCCAGGAAGACCTGCTCCGAGCTGTCGCCGAAGGCCAGGGGGCCGAGCTTGTCGCTCATGCCGAAGTTGCGCACCATGCGCCGGGCCATCTTGGAGGCGCGCTCGATGTCGTTGGAGGCGCCGGTGGTTATCTCGTCGAGGAAGAGCTCCTCGGCCACGCGGCCGCCGAGCAGGACCACGAGCTGGTTCATGAGGTAAGGCTTGGAGTAGCCGTGGCGGTCGTCCACAGGCAGCTGCTGCGTGAGGCCGAGCGCCATGCCGCGCGGGATGATGGTCACCTTGTGCACGGGGTCGGTGCCGGGCAGCAGCTTGGCTGCCAGGGCGTGGCCGGCCTCGTGGTAGGCCGTGACGCGCTTCTCCTCCTCGGAGAGGATGATGGAGCGGCGCTCCTTGCCCATGAGCACCTTGTCCTTGGCTTCCTCGAAATCGGGCATGTCGACTTCGTTTTTGTTGAGCTTCGCGGCATGCAGCGCCGCCTCGTTGACCAGGTTCTCCAGGTCCGCGCCGGAGAAGCCGGGCGTGCCGCGGGCGATGACGCTCAGGTCCACCTGGGGAGCGAGCGGCGTGCGGCGGGTGTGCACCTGCAGGATGCGGGCGCGGCCGCGCAGGTCCGGCGTGGGCACCACGACCTGGCGGTCGAAGCGGCCGGGGCGCAGCAGCGCGGGATCGAGCACGTCGGGCCTGTTGGTGGCCGCGATGAGGATGACGCCCTCGTTGGACTCGAAGCCGTCCATCTCCACGAGCATCTGGTTCAGGGTCTGCTCGCGCTCGTCGTGCCCGCCGCCCAGGCCCGCGCCGCGCTGGCGGCCCACGGCGTCGATCTCGTCGATGAAGATGAGGCACGGGGCGTTCTTCTTGCCCTGGGTGAAGAGGTCGCGCACGCGGGCCGCGCCCACGCCGACGAACATCTCCACGAAGTCCGAGCCGGAGATGGAGAAGAACGGCACGCCCGCCTCTCCCGCCACGGCGCGGGCCATGAGGGTCTTACCGGTCCCCGGAGGGCCCACGAGCAGGACGCCCTTGGGGATGCGTCCGCCCAGGCGGGTGAACTTCTTGGGGTTGGAGAGGAACTCGACGATCTCGGTCAGCTCCTCCTTGGCCTCGTCCACGCCCGCCACGTCGGCGAAGGTGACCTTGGTCTGCTCCTGGGTCATCATCTTGGCCCGCGAGCGTCCGAAGGACATGGCCCCGCCGCGCCCTCCCCCGCCGCCCTGCATCTGGCGCATGAAGAAGATCCAGACGCCGATGATGAGCAGCATGGGGAACCAGTTGATGAGCAGGCTCATGTACCAGGGCACGTTCTCCGCCGGCTCGGCGTTGACCTGCACCTTGTTCTGCAGGAGCTTGTCCACCAGCCCCGGATCGTTGGGCGCGTAGGTGATGAAGCGCTTGTTGTCGCCCAGGCTGCCTGTGATCTGGTCGCCCTGGATCTTCACGGACACGACCTGGCCCTTTTCCACGGCCTGGATGAAGTCGCTGTAGGCCAGCTTGGTCTCGCTGGCGTGGGGCTGGTTGAAAAGATTGAAGAGAACCACCATGACCAGCGAGATGGTGATCCAGAGGATAAGATTCTTGGTGACGTTGTTCACGCCGCACTCCTTGCTTGGACATGGGCGCGAGCCCGCATCCGTCCGATAAGAGGAACTACTGATAATATCTCTGGGGAATCGAGGCAAGGCCGGTTCGCCTCGCTCGAAGGAAGAAGATCACGTCTTGTCGCGCAAGCGCCCACAGCGGGGGGTGCCGCGCAATGCGCGGCAGGCAGGGGGCGGGAGGTTCCGCCCGGGCCCCGGCGCCGTTGCTGCGCCGGGCCATGGGGAAGCGAAGGCCGGCCGGTTGCGGTCAGCTGCCGTCTCCTGTGGCGCCCAGCCAGCAGGCCAGGGCGTCGAGCTGCGCGGCCACGCTGGCCGGACCGGTCGCGCCGGGCGTGGCGCGGCGCGCCACGGCCGTGGCGTAGTCGAGCACCGTGTACACGTCCTCGCCCACCAGCGGGGAGAACGTCTTGAGCTCGTCCAGGGAAAAATCCTCGAGTCCGAGGCCGCGTTCCTCGGCGTGGGCCACGGCCCGGCCGGTGACGTGGTGCGCCTCGCGGAAGGGAAGGCCCTTGCCCACGAGGTAGTCGGCGAGCTCGGTGGCGTTCAGGAATCCTTTCTTGAGCGCGCGCGCCATGGCCTCGGGCACGAAGCCCATCTCCTCCATCATCCCGGCCATGCAGGCCAGGGAGAGGGTCACGGTGCGGTCGGCGTCGAAGAACGGCTCCTTGTCCTCCTGCAGGTCCCGGTTGTAGGCCAGGGGCAGGCCCTTGAGCGTGGTCAGGAGCGCGAAGAGCGAGCCGTAGACCCGGCCGGTCTTGCCGCGCATGAGCTCGGCCACGTCCGGGTTCTTCTTCTGGGGCATGATGCTCGAGCCCGTGGCGTAGCCGTCGGGCAGGCGCACGAAGCCGAAGGCCGGGTTGGCCCAGATGATGATCTCCTCGCACATGCGCGAGAGGTGGGCCATGACCAGCGAGGCGTCGAACAGCGGCTCGAGCACGTAGTCGCGGTCGGCCACGGCGTCCATGCTGTTGGAAAAGACGCCGCGGAAGCCGAGCTCGTCCGCCACGAAGGCCGGGTCCACCGGATAGGTGGTGCCCGCCAGGGCGGCCGCGCCGAGCGGGGAGACGAGCACGCGGTCGAGCGCCCCTTCGAGCCGCTCCACGTCGCGCTTGAACATGAAGGCGTAGGCCAGCAGGTGGTGCGCGAGGCTCACGGGCTGGGCGGGCTGGAAATGGGTGCAGCCGGGCAGGAGCGTCTCCTTGTGCTCGGCGGCGCGCGCGGCCAGCACGCCGATCAGGCGCCTCAGCCCCGCCACCCAGGCGTTCACGCGGGCGGCGATGTGGATGCGGAAGTCCAGGCCTATCTGGTCGTTGCGGCTGCGACCGGTGTGCAGCTTCTTGCCCGCTTCGCCGATGAGCTCGGTGAGCCTGGCCTCGATGTTCATGTGCACGTCCTCGCGGTCCGTGCGGAACTCGAAGGTCCCGGCCTCGATCTCGGCCTTGACCGCGTCCAGCCCCCCGCAGATGGCCTCGGCCTCCGCGCCGGTGAGCACCCCCACGCGCGCGAGCATGCGCGCGTGGGCCTTGGAGCCGGCCACGTCCGCGGCGTAGAGCGCGCGGTCGTAGCTGACGGACTCGGTGTACTCCTCGACCAGGGCGTCGGTGCCGCGGGAGAAACGCCCGCCCCAGAGCTTGCCGCCTGCCATGCCCTACCCCAGCTTCTTGTAGCCGCGGATGCGCAGGCCCTGCAGACGGATGAAGCCCGCCGCGTCACGCTGGTCGTAGACGCGGTCCTCCTCGAAGGTGACGAGCTCCGTGTTGTAGAGCGAGTTGGGCGACTTGCGGCCCATCGGGTAGACGTTGCCCTTGTAGAGCTTCAGGCGCACCGTGCCGGAGACGCGCTCCTGGGCCTTGTCCATCATGGCCTGCAGGCACTCGCGCTCGGGCGAGAACCAGAAGCCGTAGTAGACCATCTCGGCGTAGCGCTGGATGAGGGAGTCGCGCATGTGCATGACCTCGCGGTCCAGGCACAGGGCCTCCAGGTCGCGGTGCGCGGCGTGCAGGATGGTGCCGCCGGGCGTCTCGTAGACGCCGCGCGACTTCATGCCCACGAAGCGGTTCTCCACCATGTCGATGCGGCCGATGCCGTGCTTGCCGCCGAGCCTGTTCAGCTCCGCGATGAGCTTGGCCGGGGACAGGGGCTTGCCGTTCAGGGCGACGGGATCGCCCTTCTCGAAGTCGATCATGATCACCTGGGGCTCGTTCGGAGCCTCCTCGGGCGGCACGGTCATGGAATGGGTGTGCGGTCCGCCCTCTTCCCAGGGGTCCTCCAGCTCACCGCCCTCGAAGGAGAGGTGCAGCAGGTTGCCGTCGCAGGAATAGGGCTTGGCCTTGGTCACGGTCACGGGGATCTCGTTGGCCTTGGCGTAGTTCACGAGGTCGGTGCGGGACTTCATGTCCCACTCGCGCCAGGGGGCGATGCACTTGAGGCCCGGGGCCAGGGCGGCAGCGGAGAGCTCGAAGCGCACCTGGTCGTTGCCCTTGCCCGTGGCGCCGTGGGCGATGGCCTGGGCGCCCTCGTCCAGGGCGATCTCCACCAGGCGCTTGGAGATCAGCGGCCGGGCGATGGAGGTGCCGAGCAGGTAGCGGCCCTCGTAGATGGCGCCCGCGCGCAGCATGGGGAAGATGAAGTCGCGCGCGAACTCCTCGCGCAGGTCCTCCACGTAGGCATTGCAGGCCCCCGTGGCCAGGGCGCGCTTCTCCACGCCCGAGAGGTCCTCGTTCTGGCCGAGGTCCGCGGTGAAGGTGACGACCTCGCAGTCGTAGGTGTTGGCGATCCATTTGAGGATGACCGACGTGTCCAGGCCGCCCGAATAGGCCAGCACGACCTTCTTGATGGTGCTCATTCCCGTCTCCGTATTACGAATATATCCATTCAAGGATGGCTTTCTGCATGTGCAGGCGGTTCTCCGCCTGGTCCCAGACGATGCTCGCCGGGCCTTCCATGACCGATTCGGTCAGCTCCTCCCCGCGGTGCGCGGGCAGGCAGTGCATGACCTTGCAGCCGGGCTTGGCCAGGGAGAGGAGCTTGTCGTCGAGCTGGAAGCGGCCGAAGACCTTGGCCCTGTCCTCCTGCTCGTGCTCCTGTCCCATGGAGGCCCAGACGTCAGTGTTCACGTAGTCCGCATGGCGCACGGCCTCGGCCGGATCGTCCGTGAGGACCACCATGGCGCCCTTGCCGCGCGCCATGTCCAGAAGCTCCGCCTCGGGCGTGAAGCCCTCGGGGCAGGCCAGGACGAGCTCGAAGCCGAACCGGACCGCGGCGTTCACGAACGAGCGGGCCATGTTGTTGCCGTCGCCGAGCCAGGCCACCTTGAGGCTCTCGAGGTCCGGCGTGCGCTCGTACATGGTCAGGCAATCGCTCATGACCTGGCAGGGGTGGAACTGGTCGGAGAGGGCGTTGACCACCGGGATGGAGGCGTAGCGGACCAGCTCCTCCAGCTTCTCCTGGCCGAAGGTGCGCACGATCAGGCCGTCGGCGTAGCGCGAGATCACGCGCGCGGTGTCCTTCAGCGGCTCGCTGCGGCCGAGCTGCGACTCGCGGTCGGTCATGAAGATGGTCTGGCCGCCCAGATGGCGCACGGCCATCTCGAAGGACAGGCGCGTGCGCGTGGAGGCCTTCTCGAAGACCAGCACCAGGGTCTTTCCGGCCAGCAGGTCCGAGCGCTGGCGCGTGCGCTTCATCTCGTCGGCGCGGCGCACCAGGGCGTGGGCCTCGTCGCGGCTCAGGTCAAGGATGGTCAGAAAATTGCGCATCATGGCTCCCCTCGAAGCAAAAAAGATTCGTTTACCCCTGAAACTCTCGATTTGTAAAGATGCTCTGCGCTTCGCGGCGCCGGAGAAGCAGGAGAAACTGCGGGAGCAAGCCAGAGAGGAGCCAGAGGCCGGGGACAGGGCATCACGCGTCGCCCCGCTCAGGCCGCCGAGCCCGCGGCATGGCCGCTGGCCCAGGCCCAGTGCAGGTTGTAACCGCCCAGGTCGCCGGTCACGTCCACGGCCTCGCCGATGCAATAAAAACCGGGCAGCGCCCGGGCGGAGAGGTCCTTGGAGGACAGCGCGGCAGTGTCCACGCCGCCCGCCGTGACCTCGGCCCGCTCGAAGCCGGGGGCGGCCGCGGGCATCACCGGAAGGTTCTTCAGGCGCGCGGCGAGCTTCGCGAGCGCGGCCTTCCCGAGGTCGGCCACGCGCGTCTCCCCCGCCTCTCCGGCCAGGGCCGCGGCCAGGCGGGCGGGAAAACGGGCGCACAGGGCGTTGCGCACCAGGGCCTTGGTGCTCGCCTCGGCGAGCACTGCGGCAACCTCCTCACCGGGCAGGAAGTCGGCCGCGAGCGCGGCCCCGGGCGCGAGGCGCAGCGAGGCGCGCAGCACGGCCGGGCCGGAGATTCCCTGGTGGGTGAAGAGCAGTTCGTCGGTGACGCTTCCGGCCGGGATCGCGCCGCCCGACGCGCCGTCGGGCCAGGAGAGCGCGACCCGAACGGAAAGGCCGGTGAGCCCGACGGGCTCAAGGCCCCCTTCCCCTGCCCAGGCCAGGGGCGCCAGCGCCGCGCGCGGCGAGACCACGGGCAGGCCGAGGCCCCGGGCCAGGTCGAAGGCGGCACGTGTTCCGCCCGAGCCCTTCCACGAGGGGCCGCCGAGCGCCAGGACCACGCGGTGCGCGCGATGCGCTTCGCCGCCCGCGCGGACGACGAAAGGCCCGCCGGGTTCCACGGCCGTGACGGGCGCGCCGAAGACGAAGACCACGCCCGCCGCGCGGGCGGCCCCGAGCAGGCCGTCGGCCAGACGATCGGCGCCGCACCGCAGGAAGCAGCGTCCCTGCTCGCGCTCCTCCCAGGGAAGGCCGAACTCCTCCACGAGGGCCACGGCGTCCCAGGGGCCGAAACGGGCCAGGGCGGACTTTGGGAAATGGGGGTTGCCGCCGACGTAGTCCGCGGCCGAGAGCTGCATGTTGGTGAAGTTGCAGCGGCCGCCGCCGGAGAGCCTGAGCTTGCGGGCGGGCCGGGCGAGGTGGTCGAGGAGCAGGACGCTGCGCCCGCGCCGCGCCGCGGTGAGCGCGCAGAAGAGGCCCGAGGCCCCGGCGCCGAGCACGGCGAGATCGAAGATGGGGCTCATGGAGGAAATCCTAGGCGGAAAGGCCGCTGTCCGCCGCGGTCCCGGACACGGCGTCCACCGCGGCCTCGGTCAGCGCGTCCATCTCCTCGCCGTGGTCGAAGCCCGCCAGGTGCAGCAGGCCGTGCGCCAGGAGGCGCGCCGTGTGCTCCAGGGGATCCTGGCCGTAGAGGAAGGCCTCGCGCGCCAGGGTGTCCACGGAAAGCACGAGGTCGCCGATGAAGATCACGCCTTCCACCGCCTCGGCTCCGGAGTCCCCCGCCGTCTCGGCAAGGGCCTCGTCGGGCGCGGGATCGCCGTTCGCGGGGCCGTCGTCCGCGGGAAAGGACAGGATGTTCGTCGGGCCGCGCAGGCCGCGGTGCTCGGCGTTGATGGCGGCCATCTCCACGTCGTCCACGAGGCGCAGGTCGAAGTCGGCGCCGTCCAGCCCGAGCACCTCGCAGAGCACGGCCAGCAGTCCTTCGAGTTCGGGCCCGGCCAGGGGGAAATCCGGGGGCAGAAGCAGCCCCGGAGCACGCTCGATCATCATGCGTCAGCCGCGCCCGCTCACTTCACGACCTTGAGGCCCGGCTCGGGGCGCAGGCGGCGGCCGCCGTCCCCGCCGGGCATTCCATTCTGGCCGCTCTGGCCGGGCGCATGCCCCTCGGGCCTGGCCTCTTCGGGCCTGCCCTCGGTCTTGCTTTCGGACTTGGCCTCGGCCTTGGCCTTGACCTGATCCGGGTACTCGATGCGCTGGTGAAAGATGCCGGTCAGCACGCGCTGGAAGGCCTCGGAGATGAGGTGCAGGTCTTTGAGCGTCAGCTCGGACTCGTCGAGCTGCCCCTCGGTGAAGATGGAGCGCACGATGGCGTCGATGTGGTTCTTGACCCGCGAGGGCGTCGGCTCGACCAGGGTGCGGCTCGAAGCCTCGATGGCGTCGGCCAGCATGATCAGCCCCGCCTCCTTGGTCTGCGGCTTGGGGCCCGGGTAGCGGTACTCCTCCTCGCGGGGCATGTCCTCGCCGCGCGCCTCGGCCTGCTCCTGGGCCTTCTTGTAGAAGAAGGCGATGAGCGAGGTGCCGTGGTGCTGCTGGATGACGTCCGTTATCTCCTGGCCGAGCTTGTGCTCGCGCGCGAGTTCCATGCCCTTCTTCACGTGGGCCGTCAGCACCAGGGCGGACATGGAGGGGGCCAGCTTGTCGTGGCGGTTGGCCTGGCCGAACTGGTTCTCGATGAAATAGTGAGGATTCTTGATCTTTCCGATGTCGTGGTAGAGCGAGCCCACCTTGGCCTGGATGGCGTTGGCCCCGATGGCGCGGGCCGCTGCCTCGACCATGTTCGAGACGACCAGGGAGTGGTGGTAGGTGCCCGGCGCGTTGACCATGAGATCCTGCAGGAGCGGCTGCTCCAGGTTCATGAGCTCGAGCAGCTTGAAGCGCGAGGTGTAGCCGAAGATCATCTCCACGATGGCCGAAAGCGAGAGCACCGTGAGCAGGGACAGGAAGACGTTGATCGAGGCCGCGACGATGCCCTCGGCGCCGAAGGTCAGCCCCCTGAAGTCCATGAGGCAGACGCCCGCCCAGGTCAGGATGGTGGCCCCGAAGAGCGGGAAGATGCTGCGCAGGAGCTCGCTCCTGGTCTGGGCGCGCTTGATGAAGACGACCGCGAAGAGCGCGGTGGCGAAGTAGTAGGAGAAGAGCGTCAGCTCGCCGCCGCCGAGAAGGCCGCAGATGAAGGACAGGAGGAGCACGGCGAAGAAGCACATGCCGAAGGAGAAGAAGAGCGCGAGCACGCCCGTGGCTCCGGAGACCGGCAGCAGGTAGGGGAAGAGGTCGGCCGGGACCTTCATGAAGACGATGCCCGCGGCCAGCGGCCCCTGCAGGGCGCTCAGTATCTTGGCGCCCACGCCGAAGAGCAGCAGGATGGTGGCCAGGAGCATGCTGTCGCGGTCGGACGGCACCCGGCCGCGGTCATAGAGCTGCACCAGGTACATGCCGAGCACGAGCATGAGGCCGATGAGGAAGAGGCCGCCCGCGTGGGCCGAGTCGAAGTAGTCCGGCCCCTGGCTGTGCAGGGCCTGCAGCTTGATCTGCTGCTCGCGGGTCACGCGCTCGCCCTGGCGGACGATGATCTCGCCCTTCTTTATCTGGGTGTAGACCGGCTCCACCGCGGACATGACGTCGCGCTTACGGGCCTGGGTCTCCTCGGCGTTGTAGGTCAGGGTCGGCACGAGCAGCGGGTCGACCAGGGCCTGCACGGCCTGGCGCACGCGCAAGGGCTTTTGCAGTTCGCGCTTGAGCAGGGTGTCGAGGTCGTCGCGCAGGCCGCCCAGCTCCTCGAGCTCGGTGACGTTGGTCAACAGCCGCTCGCGGCCGGAGGCCTTGTTGCGGATGACGATGCCGCTGCGGTACGTCTCCATGACGCTGCGCTCGCGGGCCACGCCCGCGGTGAGGCGCTCCTTGAGCCAGGGCATGACCGGCCCCATGATCAGGCTCTGGAACTCGGGCATGCGCCACATGCGGATGTTCGAGGGGGAGATCTCGGCGTTCAGCTCCTCGGAGATCTGCCAGCGCACCTTCTCGAGGTCCTGGGCGCTCGCGGCGTTCAGGACGTTGAAGATGCCGGATATCTGGTCCTCGATGGTGCCCGCGACCGAGGGGTCGAGATCGTAGACCGGGGGCTGGGCCTGGGCCACCTGCTCGCGCTTGCGCTGCGTGGACTCCATGTCCTCGACCAGCAGGTCGCGCGGCGCGGCCACGTCGATGCCCGCGATGTCGCCGGCCACGTAGACGGCCAGCTTGCGCTCGAAGTTGAGACCGCCCAGGACCCCGAGCACGATCAGCGACAGGATCAGCGCGCCGAGCCCCACGCGCAGCGGGGGCTGGTTCGCCACGACCTTGCGGGCCGGGGCGCTAGCGCTTTTCTTCTTTGGATGCTTGCGAATAACGTTCATAGGCGTTCACGATCCGCCCCACCAGCGGGTGGCGGATCACGTCCTGCTCCTGGAAATGGACGAAGCGGATGCCTTCCACCCCGTCCAGTATGCGGCGGGCGTGGATCAGCCCCGAGGGCGCGCTGCCCGGGAGGTCGATCTGCGTCACGTCGCCGGTGATCACGGCCTTGGAGTTGAATCCGAGGCGCGTGAGAAACATCTTCATCTGTTCCGGGGTGGTGTTCTGGGCTTCGTCGAGAATGATGAAGGCGTCGTTGAGCGTGCGGCCGCGCATGAAGGCCAGGGGCGCGACCTCGATGCTGCCCCGGGCCAGCATCTCCTGCACGCGCTCGAAGTCGAGCATGTCGTTTAAGGCGTCGTAGAGCGGGCGCAGGTAGGGATTGACCTTCTCCACCATGTCGCCGGGCAGGAAGCCCAGCCGCTCGCCCGCCTCCACCGCGGGTCTGGTCAGGACCAGGCGCTTGACCTTGCGCTCTGAGAGTGCGGCCACGGCCATGGCCACGGCCAGATAGGTCTTGCCGGTCCCGGCCGGGCCGATGCCGAAGACCATGTCCGCCTCGGCTATGGCCTGCAGGTATTCGAGCTGGCCCTGCGACTTGGCGGCCAGGCTCTTGCCGGTGCCGATGCGCACCACGCTCCCGGAGCCCTCGGGGGCAGCGGGCTCCTCGCCGCGCAGCCGCCGCCAGCCCCGCGCGATGGACTCGTCGCCCACGCCGCGGCCGGACTTCAGCCCCTCATAGAGCTGCACCAGAAGGCGCGCGGCCAGCTCGACCGAGTCCTTGTCCTGGGCCTCGAGGGTCAGGACCGAGCCCCGGCTGTGGATGGTCACGCCGGAGACGTCCCGGATGCGGCCGAGGTTCCTGTTGTGCGGGCCGAAGAGCTCGCCCGCGAGCGCGGCGTCTCCGAACTCCAGGCGGCGCTTGGTCAAGAGGGCCATGCCCACCATCCCTTCTGCATCATCGGCCCCATCTAATCCTTTTTATCTCGACCGTCCATGCCGGGATTGTCGCTTTTCGCGCCACCGGGAAAAGCCGCGCCGCGCGCAGCCTCAGCCCAGGAGCAGCCGCTCCTCGAGCGCCGGGTCCGGCCGCACGCGCAGCACGCGCAGGGGCTTTTCCAGGCGCACCAGGCCGTGGGCCGCGCCCTTGATGGTGCGCACGTGGCGCGCCTCGGCGCAGAGCACGTCGGCCCAGGCCGCGTCCTTCAAGCCGCTCGACAGGGCAGCGAGCGCCGCGGCCTCCTCGAGGCTTTGCTCGGGCACCTCCTGGCCTGGGTGGTCGCGGCGCAGCACCACGTGCGCGCCGGGCACGTCCTTGGCGTGCAGCCAGAGGTCGTGCGGCGAGGCAGCCTCGGTCAGCAGGGCATGGTTGGCCTTGGCGCTCTTGCCGCGCGCGGCCAGAAAGCCGTCGCTCGTGCAAAAGACCTTCACCGCCAGACGCGCCCAGCGCTTGGGCAGGGTTCGGCTCGGGGGACGGGCCTGCCCCCGGCCCGTCGCATCGGGCGCATCGGAGGCATCGGCGGCATCGGGGGCACCCGGCGCCTCCGCTCCGGCAGGCTCGGGAGCAACGGCCGCGGCGAGCTCGGCGGCAAGCTCCTCCTCCAGGGCCGCGCGACGCCGCGCGACGTGCTCAAGGCCGCGCCGTCCCTTGGCCGCCTGGGCGAAGAGGCGCTCCATGTTGGCGCTGGCGGAAAGCCGCGGGTCCAGGGCCACGCGCACGCGGCCGCCGTCCGGATGGTCCAGCTCCGCGGACGCGGGCAGCTCCCTGCCCTGGAAAAGATGGATGTTGGCCTGCAGGGCTTCGGCCTCGCGGCGCCGCGCCACGAGCCCGGCCAGGCGCTCCTCGTCGCGCTCGAGCAGCCCGCGCAGGCGGGAGTGGCGCTTGCGCGCGCTCTTGAGCGCCCGGGCCACCTCGGCCGTGTCCGTGGTCAGCAGGGCATAGAAGCGGGGCTCGTAGGCCTCGCGCGCGGCCTGGAGCGGGTCGTCGAAATCCGGCGCTGTCCGGCCGTCTCCCCCCTCCTCCGTGCCCTTTCCCCTCGAAGGCGGCCAGAGCACGGGCTCCGCGACCCCGTCCCGCCCGCGCTCGAGCCAGAAGCCCTCGGCCTCCCCGCCTGCCAGGCGCTCCAGGAGCAGCGCCGCGCGCTCGCGCGGCAGGCCGCGCAGGCGGCGGCGGATGGCCGGGGAGAGATGCGGGAAGTCGCGCCAGACCTCGTCGTCCTCGAGGACGCGCTCGAGCGGCGGCCAGGGCGGCTCGCGGCCGAAGTCGGACGGAGCGGCGTCGAGGAGGCGCGGCCCCTGGCGCAGGTCGAGGACGAGAAAGCCCCGGGTGCCGAGATCGAGCCCCAGGCGAAGGTTCGGCCAGTCGGCGATGCAGCGGAGAACGCGGGAGTCCGAGACGCGCTTGCGCAGCCACATGGCGCGGCTGCCCGGATCGTGCGGCATGGGCGGCTTGGCCGGGGAGAGGCAAAGGAGGTTGTCGGATCTGGCGGGCCGAAAGAGCAGGAAGGCGGCGTCGCGTCCCGATTTGCAGGCGAAGACGAGACAACCGGGAGCGGGCTCGAAGATCTTGCCGAGCCGTCCCCCGGTCAGTCGCGGGCAGAGCGCGGCAGCCAGGGCCCTGAAGAAAGGGGCGTCCATGGCCGGCTCACGAGCTCCCGAAGCGGGCTATTCGCCCCGCTGGCCCTCTTCCTCTTCGCGCTTGCTCTTGCACTTGATGCACAACGTGGTCACGGGCCGCGCCTTGAGACGGGGCACGCCGATCTCCTCGCCGCAGTCCTCGCACAGGCCGTAGGTGCCGTCGTCGATGCGCTGCAGCGCCTCCTGCACCTTGCGGATGAGCTTGCGCTCACGGTCGCGCAGGCGCAGCGTGAAGGAGCGGTCGGACTCGGCCGTGGCCCTGTCCGCGGGATCGGCGTAGTTCTCGGGGCTGTCCGTCATGTCCTCAAGCGTCTCTTCGCCCGCCTTGAGGATGTCGTCGAGCATGTTCTTCAGCAAGTCCCGGAAGTAATCGATATCTTCTTGCCGCATCATGTTCCCCATGGGGGCTGCGATCGGCCCCGTCGTGAAGTTGGCCCACCCCCTTAAATCAATTACTATCAAAAATAAAGGGGCCACTGCCCCTCCTCCCCGGCGCTGCGTAAAAAAACCGCGCACTTGCGCGGGCTTCTGGTTTTTTTTGCCTGAAATGACGGTTCTTGTTGACAGTCGGTGCGCCCGCCGATAAATAGGTGCTCCCTTTTGGGCGGGAATAACTCAGTGGTAGAGTGCAACCTTGCCAAGGTTGAAGTCGCGGGTTCAAATCCCGTTTCCCGCTCCAAAAAAAGGGCGGCATAGCCAAGTGGTAAGGCAGAGGTCTGCAAAACCTCCATTCTCCGGTTCAAATCCGGATGCCGCCTCCAAAACAGCTCTTTCATACATTAAGATAGAGAGCGTCTGCGAACCTTCGCAGCGCTGCCCCGAGCGGGAATAACTCAGTGGTAGAGTGCAACCTTGCCAAGGTTGAAGTCGCGGGTTCAAATCCCGTTTCCCGCTCCAATTTTCCGAAAAGCCGGCCTCGCGCCGGCTTTTCTTTTGCCCCTTGCAATATCATACAATTTCAGTCTACAAATCTCACCTGAAGCCGCCCGGGGCCGCTCCGTCTCCGGCCCGCGATGGCCGCGGCCGCCCTCCAGAGGCCGCCACGCGGCCATCGCCCAGCCATCGCGTTGACCCGACGGGACAAATCGGCTACTCCGGTGCGTCCTCACCATCAGGAGAATATCCAGTGACAACCACTCCCCCTTCGGACGCAAGCCTGGACGATCTGCTGGCCCTCGCGCGCTCGCGCTATTCGGTGCGCTTCGAGCCCGTGACCGTCGGCGGCACCACGCTCGAGTTCCTTCAGATCGACGACATGGACGCCTACATCGAGCAGCTGGCCCGCGACCTGCCGGAAGGCATGCCGCTCGAGCTGCCGTTCTGGGCCAAGATCTGGCGCACGGCCTTTCTCGTGAGCTATTTCGTGCAGCGCCTCGAGCCCGCGGGCAAGAGCATGCTCGAGATCGGCGCGGGCGTGGGCGTGGCCGGGCTCTTCGCCGCGGCGCGCGGCTTTTCCGTGACCATCACCGACATCCACCCGGACGCCCTGCTCTTCACGCGCATCGCGGCGCTCAGGAACGGGCTGGCTGAGCGCGTCACCGTGCGCCGGGCGGATTTCAGCGCCGACCGGCTGGACGAGCGCTACGACTACATCCTGGGCTCGGAGGTCCTCTACCTCGAGGATCACTACCGCGCCCTGGTGAAGTTCCTGGCCGCGCATCTGAAGGATGATCCCGCGGCCGAGATCATCCTGGCCAAGGAATACTCCCGCAAGGCCAAGAAGTTCTTCAAGCTCATCGAGGGCGACTACGCCTTCAAGAGCCTGGACATGGGCTTCAAGGGCGGGGACGAGGGGAACGCGGAAAAGCATCTGGCCACCATCTACAGGATCAAACCGAGACGCCATGCTCAAGCTTAAGGACTGCCTCAAGACCTACACCACGGACCAGGACAAGGCGGCGGCCCCGGCCGAGACCGTGAGCCGCGTGAAGAAGCTGCTGGCCGAACGCTGTGAGGGCGTGCTGGACGGGACCAGGCGCATCGACACCGGACGCCTGGGCATTCCCGTCTTCATCAGCCTCTACGGCCCCAAGGCCCGCGCCATAACGCCCACGCACAAGCAGATGGGCAAGGGCGCCTCGCCCGACCAGGCCGAGGCCTCCGCGCTCATGGAGCTGGTGGAGCGTTACTCCTTCTTCAATTTCTTCGCCACGCCGGAGAACTTCGTGGAGCTCACCTGGAGCGAGGCCGAGGAGCGCTTCGGCGACGACCTCATGCCCGTCTCCGAGATCCTGCGCTCCGTGGACGAGGAGCTTCCCGAGGACGCCGCGCGCCGCCTGCTGGACCTGCTGCCCTGGCGCTTCTGCCAGGCGCTGCACGTGCAGAGCGGCCGCATGCGCTGGGTCCCGGTCAACTGGTTCAAGCTCCTGAACGAGTTCAACGGCTCGAGCGCCGGCAACACCCTGGAGGAATCCCTTCTGCAGGGCGGCTGCGAGCTGGTGGAGCGCCACGTCTGCGCGATCGTCGACCGGGAGAAGCCCGAGCTTCCGACCATCGCTCCCGAGAGCGCCGATCCGGTGCTGGCGCGCCTGCTCGCCTGCTTTTCGGGCAGCGGCGTGAAGGTCACGCTCAAGGACTTCTCCCTGGGCTTCCCCGTGCCCACGGTGGCCGCCGTGGCCCACGACCCGGCCACCTTCCCGGCACTCTCCGAGATCGTCTTCACCGCGGGCACGGCGAGCTCGCCCGTGAAGGCGGCCATCCGCGCCCTGACCGAGGTCGCCCAGCTCGCCGGAGACTTCGAGACCGCGGCCCGCTACGAGCCCTCCGGCCTCTCCAAGCCCGCGAGCCTGGACGAGGCCGCCTGGCTGATGGCAGGTCCCGCTTGCGCGCTCGACTCCCTGCCGGACGTGGAGGACAAAAACATCCGCGCCGAGGTCATGGCCCTGGCCGACGGCCTTGAGGCGCTCGGGCACCCGCTCTACACCATCGACACGAGCCATCCCGACCTGCGGGTGCCGACCAACTACAACTTCGCGCCGGGGCTTCGCTTCCGCGAGCGCAGCCGTCAGGCCTGCCTGGGGCTCTACATCGGCCGCAGGCTCTGCGAGGAGCGCGACAACGAGACCGCGGTGCGCGGACTCAAGGCCATCGGCGACGTCTACCCCGGAGCCCACTTCCTGCCCTTCTTCGAGGGGCTGGCGGCGCTTGGCGCGGGTGACGCGGCCGTGGCCTTCGTCAAGTTCGAGAAGGCATTGCCGCTGCAGATCGGTGACGAGGACACGGCCATCTGCGCCTTCTACGCGGGCTACAGCCTGACCCAGCTGGCCGACTTCGCCGGGGCCATCCCCTTCCTGGACCAGGCCATCGCGCTCGAGCCCGGGGCCAAGGAGTTCTTCAACCTGCGGGGCATCTGCCGCTTCAAGCAGGTGGAGTACGATGCCGCGGCCAAGGACTTCGGCGCGGCCCTGGACCTGGACGCGAGCTCGGCCGTGGACATGGCGAACCTGGGGCTGTGCCACAAGTTCATGAACAGGCCCGGCCCGGCCCGCGAATACCTCGCCAAGGCCCTGGAAATGGACCCTGCGCTGGACTTCGCGCGCGAGCACCTGAAGCAGCTCGGGCAGGGCTAGAGGGGGGCCTCGTCCCTCCCGGGCTAGGGAGGACGGGGGCTGCAACCTTTGTGAAATGAAAAACAGCTATTGACGAAATCGCTACAGCCAATTTAGAACGCTTCACGTTTGACTACGCGACTGTCGGCCTTTGGGGCCGCATTCGAATAAGGGGCACCCGACCAAAGTCAGGCGCTGCTTTGACAGGTCGGTGTCGGGATGATAAAATCCCAAAACCTAACTCTTCAAGGAGGAGAACAATGGCGACTGTCGAATTCCAGGGCAAAAGCTTCGAGGTCGACGAAGACGGCTTCCTGCAGAAGTTCGAGGACTGGTCCCCTGACTGGGTCGAGTACGTCAAGGAGCAGGAAGGCATCAAGGAGCTGACCGACGAGCACAAGAAGGTCATCGAGTTCCTGCAGGACTACTACCGCAAGAACGGTATCGCTCCGATGGTGCGCATCCTCTCCAAGGTGACCGGCTACAAGCTGAAGCACATCTACGAGCTGTTCCCCTCCGGCCCCGGCAAGGGCGCCTGCAAGATGGCCGGCCTGCCCAAGCCCACCGGCTGCGTCTAGCCTCATCGCTTTCCGAAAAGAAAAGCGGGACTCCGGTCCCGCTTTTTTTTCGCCCTGCGTCCGGCCCATCAGGCTTTCCGCTGAGCGTCCGCCCGGAAACGGCAGCACTGGCGCGCAGCCCCGGGACGGCCCCCCCTTCCCGTCGAGAAGCCTATTTCGCCCTGCTCTTGCCGGTCTTGCCCGCCTTGCCGCCCGCGGACCGTCCCTTTCCCCGGCGCGAGGCCGCGCCGCGCGACAGCCGCCCCGGCTTCGAGCGCTGGAACTTGACCTCCTTGGCGTACTCCTCGGAGAAGAGCTGCTCCTTCTTGCGCTCGAAGACCACGGCCGTCTTGAGGGCCGCGAAGGCCATGGCGGCGATGGAGAGGATGACGATGAGGCCCTTCTGCAGCTGCCACTTCTGGCGCAGCAGCATGTCCACCACCCAGCCGCTCATGAAGTGCTCCGTGCCGTAGACGATGACCGGCATGAGAATGAGGGCCAGGCCGAGGCCGACGAGCTCCATCCAGATGAAGTTGCGGCCGAGCAGGAGCACGAAGAATGTGGCGTCGCGGATGACGCGCAGGGTGACCAGGCGCCCCTGCAGGACGTGCAGGCGGTCCTCCACCTCGGTGAGGTAGCCCTGGGCCTTGCGGAAGTTGTCGGCCACCTGCAGGTGCTGCAGCTTCATCCAGTTGAGCTTTTCCGCGCAGTAGTTGAAGTCGCGGTTGAAGTCGCGCAGCAGCTTGGGGAACGGGAACCAGGACGCCTCGCGCTGCACCTCGACCAGGCGCTCGAGCAGGACGTCCACGCGCTTCACGACAACGCGGACCTCGCTGTCCAGCGTCTCCTGCAGGTCCTTGGCAAAGGAGCGGGTGCCGCTGATGAGCCGCTGGAAGGCCACGTAGTTGGTCACTCTGGTCAGGCCGAGCAGCCTGTCCACGCGCGTCCTGGCGGCCTCCATGTAGGGATGGTCCGGGGCGAACCACTGGTCCAGCCGGGCGGAGAGCTCCTCCGCCGTCTTCGCGGCCACCTGGGCCTCGGCCTGGGCCTCGCGCCACAGGTCCCACAGCGACGCCAGGATGCTGAAGCGGCCGCGCTCGAGCTCGGGATCCACGAGAATGCGGTTGAACATGTGCGGGTCGTTCTCGATGAGTCCCTGCAGCTGTCCGATGGCGTGCTCGGTGAAGCCCATCTTCACGAAGCAGACGCACTGCCGGTAGAGCGTGTCGCTCCAGCCCTTGGCGTGCTGCTCCGCCTGCTTGTACAGGGCGATGGCTTTGTCGAAGTTGAAGAGATATTCCCAGAGCCTGCCCTGCATCATGCAGAAGGCGGCGCGCTGCACCGGGGTGTAGGAGAGGCGCTCGGCCTCCTGGAAGAAGAACGCGGCCTGCTGGTAGTCCTCGTTCTCGAGGTTCAGCAGGGCCTGCAGCGAGCGCGGCTGGTAGCTCCTGGGGTAGCGCAGGATTGCGTTGCCGAGCAGGCTTTCGGTATTGGCCTGGTTGCCGGAACGCAGGGCGTCCAGGGCCGCCCAGATGTACTCGCCCTCCTCGGGCCCGAGCCCCTCGAAGGCCCCGGCCCAGTCCTTGGAGCGGCTGCGCCAGACCATGCGCAGCATGCGCAGCTGGAACGGAAGGGTGTTTTCGTAGATGGCCTGCACCAGGAGGCCCGAGCGGTTCTTGGCCTCGAGAAGCTCGGCCACGCCTCCTGCGGGATTCTTCTGCAGGACCTCGTCGACCTCGCGCGAGAGTTCCGTGAAGTCCTCGAGGTTGAGCATGGCCAGCTTCTCCCAGATGTCTGGGCGGCCCATGGGAATGTTGCGCGAGGGGCACTGCGCGGGCTGGTGGCTCTTGAGCCCGCAGTAGAAGCACTCCTTTTCCGCTCCCGCCAGGATGCGGCGCGGCAGGTCCACCTGCAGGCTGCCGCCGCCTCCCTCGCCCTCGCCCGCCTGCGACAGGCTGACGTAGCACCAGTTCTCGAGGCCCTGCCGCTCGTCGAAGTAGCTCACGGCGTTGACCGTGAACTCGTCGCCCAGCAGGAAGGCCGTGCGGTAGCTCATGTGCGGGTAGTCGGGAGTCAGGCGGTTCCACTCGATGGAGAGCTTCTTGGGCAACTCCTCGTTGAAGTTGAGCCCCTCCTTGGGCGCGGCGAGCATGACGCAAGGCCAGTAGTGGCCGTCCGGCTGCCCCTTGACCGCGCGCACCTGGTTCAGCATCTCCCGGGTCCAGCCCCTGAGCAGGCGCAGGTTCTCGAGCGGCAGGATGAGGCTCGACTCGTTGAAGATGAACTTGAGCCCCATGCGCCGCAGCACCACCTCGGCGCGGCCGAAGAACTGGCGCCAGCCCTGCGTGTAGTCGCGGTCTCCGGGGTTGCCGAGCGGCTTGGCCACGAAATACCAGGCCAGCGACGACTCGTAGGAGTAGCTCGGATCGGATTCGAGCCCCCTCCACTCCGCGGCGGCCATGCCGGGCAGGATGGTCACGGGCTTGAGCTCGAGCCCCGCGACGGCCATGGCGGCGTCCTTGCAACGCGGGTGGACGAGTATCGAGAAGGAGGTCGGCGCCAGGGCCTCCTGCTTGCTGAGTTCGGCGGAGACGGACATGGAGCGTTCGTTGCTCCAGCCCACCAGGAGCGAGGCCGGGAGCACCTGGAACGAGACGGGCAGCGGATTGAGGCGGGCCCAGCTCTGCAGCCGCGCCAGGGCCTTGAAGACCTCGCGCGTGGAGAAGAACCACAGCGCCTGCGTGGAGGTCGCGGCCATCTGCATGCCGCCGTGGTCCTCGAGCGTCTGCCCGAGCGCGCGGGTCAACTGCCCGCTCCAGGCCATCCACAGCCCGAACCCGCTGGCCACCATGCGGGACTGCCGCACGCTCGGCAGGTTTTCAATCAGGTCTGAAAAGCTATACATCGGGCCGTCCCGGCGTTATGGTAAGCAAAAGCGAACTCAGCTAACCGGACAAGAACATGGACATCTCAAAAACTATTGCCGAACTCAAGAACGAACCAGGATTCCACGAGAACGTGGGGATGGTTCTGGTCCATAACGGCGTCGTGCGCGGCTGGTCGCGCGCCGACCACAAGGACGTCGACGCCGTGGATATCATCGTCGACCGCGAACGCATGGAGGCCATCCGCCGCGAGATCGAGCAGCGGCCGGGCATCTGGCGCGTCGTGGTCGAGGCCGCGGACGGCCTCCTCTTCCCCGGAGACGACGTGCTCTTCCTGGTCGTGGCAGGCGACATCCGGGAGAACGTCAAGCCCGCCCTGGCGGATCTCCTGGACAAGGTCAAGGCCGAGGCCATCCGCAAGAAAGAGCATATGGCCGACGAATCGAAGGCCTAGCGCTCCCCTGCTCGGAAAGCAAGTAACGGGCCAGCGGTGACCGACTCTCCTCGCGTCTCTTCGGCGGCTTTCACGGCCGCGCGCCCCGGCACGTCCGCGGGCAGCCCGCCCCGCGTGGCCCTGCTCGTGGAACGGCTGTCCACCTACGGCGGCACAGAAGGCTTCGCCTGGCGGCTGGCCAAAGCCCTGACCGGCCGCGGCCACGCGGTGGAGATGGTCTGCGCGCGTCAGGAAACCGACCCTCCCCCGGGCGTCGGCGTCATAACCGTCGGCCGCCCTCCCCTGCTGCGCTGGCTGAAGACCGCCTGGTTCGCCCTGGCCGCGGAGAGGGTGCGCAGGAGGCGAGGCTACACCGTGACCGTGAGTTGCGGCAACACCCTGGCCCAGGACATCGCCCGCGTCAGCGGCGGACCGCTCGACGTCTTCCACGAGAAGTCGATCCGCGCCTATCCCCCCGGCCTGCCGCGCCTGTTCAAGCGCCTGAAGCGGGCGCTCTCCCCGGCCAACGCAGTTGTGCGGGCGGTGCAGAAGCGCCAGTTCGCCGACGGCGGGCGCATCGTCTGCGTCTCGCACCTGGTGCGCGAATGGATGGCCTCTTCCTTCTCCTCCCTCTCCATCGAGGACATGGGCGTGGTCTACAACCGGCCGGACCTCGCCCGCTACCACGTCCCGAGCCGGGAGGAGCGCCGGTCCGCCCGGGAGCGCTTCGGCCTTGCCCCCGGCGAATACGCCGTCGGCCTCGCAGGCACGAACTTCATGCTCAAGGGCGTGGCCACGGCCGTCTCGGCCCTGGCCGAACTGCCGGAGAACACCCGGCTGCTGGTGGCGGGCGGCAGGGCCCCGGAGCGCTTCCTGCGCCAGGCGCGCGAGCTCGGCGTTGCGGAGCGCGTGCGCTTCCTCGGCCGGGTGGCGGACATGGCGGGCTTCTACCACGCCTGCGACCTCTTCGTCCTGCCCACGTACTACGACACCTGCTCGAACGTCGTGCTCGAGGCCAGGGCCTGCGGGCTTCCCGCCATCACCACGCGCAGCAACGGCGCGGGATATTTCCTCGAGGACCGCTGGCTTCTGGACGACGCGGCCGACCACCACGCCCTGGCCGGACTGATCCGGACCGCATCCGAAAGCCCCGGGCTCGTGCCCTTCGCCTGGCCCGAAGACGTGCCCGCGGGCATAGAACCATACGTCCGCATGGTGGAGGAGCTGCTGGGATGAACACCGCTCGCCGCACGACGTGCCGCGCCCTGTGCGCCGCGCTCCTGATCCTTCTCTGCGCGGCCTTCCCCGCCGCGGCGGACACAGCCGGAGACGCGGCGGCCCTGCCCCTCTCCGTGGAGGTCACGGCGCACGGCACCGCCTTCATCGCGCCGCAGCAGAAGAACAGTCCGTCCACGGAGAATGCCGCCAAGCGTGAAGCCCTGCGCCGGGCAAGACTCGACGCGCTGAGCGCGGCCGCGGCGACCGGACTGCCCACAGGCCCCCTGCGCGACGCGTTCATTGAGGTTCGCCCCGTGCTCGAACACATGGCTGCGGGCTATCTCGATTCCGTTCTCGTGAGCAGCGCGGAGAAGACCCCCATGGGCGCCGTGGAGGTCACCGCCAAGGCCGTGGTGCGCCTGCGCGACCTCGCGCAGGACGCCCTGCTCCTGGCCGAACGGCAGCACCTGCACAACACGCCGCGCGTGCGCGTGCAGCCCGCTCCAGACGGAAGCGGCGCCGCGGCCGGGGAACTCGGCAAACTGGCCGGCGGACTCCGCGACCGGCTGCGCAGCGGCGGCTTCGCGCTCGTGCCGGACACGGCAAACGCGTCGGACGCGGATCTGCCGGTGCTGCGCATCGTCCTCTCCGCGGCGCAGGCGGCGGACGGCATCTCCGTCTCCGCGAGGGTCTTCGCTCCGGCGGACGCCGGGACAGGCATGACCGGCGACCAGGTTCTCGCCCAGGCGACATGCCTGGCCCGGCAGAAGGAGGCCGTTCCCTCCTGCGTGGACGCGCTGTGGCCCCGGCTGGTCAACCGGCTGCTCGATGTCTGGCGTGGTCTCTTGGACGCACCCCGAAGCATCGTGCTGCTGCAGGACGAGGTCAGCACCGAGCCGAACGCGCAGCGGATCGACGCCTGCCTGGCCGCAACCCTGACCCGCGCCCAGAGCGTCGCGCTCGTGCGCTACAGCTATCCCGTGGCCACCTCGCAGATGACCTACGCCGGGCTTCCCCTGTTCTTCGGCCAGGATCTCGAACTCAAGTCCCTGCGCCGCCAGTGCGGCGACTTCAGCCTGCGCTACGCCTCGCCCGTCGAGATACGCATCGGCCCCGCCGCACGCGGGAAGTAGATTCCCCCGACACCCGCCGACGCACCCGAGGAGGCCGGCAATGCCCGCAGAGCACCGCGATGCAGCCAGACGCTACAGGGCCGGGCTTGCGGCCCGAAAGGGCGAGGCCACGTTCCAGGTGGTCGTGGGCGAGAGCGACCTGCTGATCACCGCCACGAGCGACCTTTCGTCCGTTGCAGGCGGCGCGGTGCGCGCCCTGCGCGGCCAGATCACGTCCTACGCGGCCCTTCATCCCGACTTCCTGGACAGCCTCTCCCCCTTGCCGCCCGCGCCGGGCGCGCCCGAGATCGTGCGGCGCATGTGCGCCGCGGCCGCCGCGGTGGACGTGGGCCCCATGGCCGCCGTGGCCGGGGCAGTGGCCATGATGACCGCCGAGGCCCTCTCTTCCCTGTCCACGGAGCTCTTGGTGGAAAACGGCGGCGACCTCTACTGCATCTCCACGAAGGAGCGCACCATCGGCCTCCTGGCCGATCCGGCGCAGGGCATCGCGCTCGGCGTGCGCGTGGCGGCCGACGAATTTCCCGTCAGCTTCTGTTCCTCCTCCGGCCGCATCGGCCACTCCCTGTCCTTCGGCCGGGGCGACCTCGTGGCCGTGCGCGCGGGCGACGCCTGCCTCGCGGACGCCGCAGCCACGGCCCTGGCCAACCGCCTGGGCACCTCGCGCGACCTCACCCGGGTCACGGACCAGGCCATGGCCTGGGAAGGCATCGGCATCGAGGGCGTCTTCGCCCAGCTCGGCGAGAAGATGGCGGTGTGGGGGCGGATGGAACTCACTGCGGCCGCGCTCGACTAGCGCGGCGGCCGTCTCCCGGTGAGTCCCGGGAAGACGGCGCGGCCGCGCCCGGCCTAAACGGCACGGACGACGAAACAGCCCCGGCCGCCTGCGCGACGCGGACCTTCATGGCCGGAAACGATGCGGCTAGTGTCGCGTCCGTGAAAAAAAGTCGATATGCTGCGCAGGAGTCGTACGCGACACGTGAACCGGGCGGATGCCCGGTTCCGCCGCCAGCGGCATCCGTTAGGCGAGCGCGCTTTGGCGCGAGCCTTACGGATGCCGACAGCAGCGATGCGGCAGCCGTTAGGCGAGCGCCCCAGGCGCGAGTCTTACGGATGCCGCTGGCGGCGTGAGCAAGCCGAAAACCACGTTTTCAGCGCAGCGATCTTCCGCAAAATACGGCTTTGCGTATTTTGCGGACGTCACACTAGATTTCGAGGAGGTCGAGGGCGCGCTCGAACTGGCGGCCGGCCGGGGTGCGCTTGGTCATCTCCCGTTCGACCTTGGTGATGCCCTTGAGCACGGTGGAATGCTTGCGGTTGAAGCGGACGCCGATGTCCTTGAGGGACAGGTCGGTGTATTTGCGGGCCAGGAAGAAGGCCGTGTTGCGGGCCATGACCACGCCCTGCCTGCGGCTCTTGGAGGCCAGGTCGCCCGCGTCGAGCTGGAAGGTCCGGCAGACGGCGGTGATGATCCGCTCCATGTCCGGGCTGTCCGCGTCGATGGCGTAGTTGGCCAGCACCTGCATGGCCAGGTCCTGGGTGATGTTCTGGCGCAGCAGCTTGGCCTTGAGGATCAGGTTCTGCAGGCAGCTCTCGAGCTGGCGGATGTCCGTCTTGATGCGCTCGGCCATGAGGGCCGAGACATCCTCCGGAATGATGGTCGCGTGCTGGCGCTGCGCCTTCTGCTCCACGATGCGCATGCGCGTGGTGAAGTCCGGGCGGTCGATGACGGCCAAAAAGCCCGCGCCGAAGCGGGAGGCGAGCTGGCTGTCCACGCCGGAGAGCTCGCGGGGCAGGAACGAGCTCGTGAAGACCACCTTGCTGCCGCGCGACTGCAGGGCCTTCAACGTGGCCAGGAGTTCGTCCTGGATCTTCTCCTTGCCCTGCAGGAAATGGATGTCCTCGAGCAGCAGGAGGTCCACGCTCTCCCTGAATTCCGCCTTGAAACGCTCGATCTCGCCCATCTTCAGAGCGACGACCATGCGCGTGGCGAACTCCTCGGCGGTGAGGTAGCGCAGCCGCACGCTGCGGTTCACGGCCGCGCGGGCGAGGTGGCCGCCGATGGCCTGGATGAGGTGCGTCTTGCCGAGCCCCGGGGCGGAGCACAGGAAGAGCTGGTCCGCGTGCAGGGAACACTGGCAGACGCTCTGCGAGGCCGCGTGGGCCAGGGCGTTGCTCGGTCCGACCACGAAGTCGTCGAAGGAGAAGCGCCAGCGGAAGCTCTGGTCCCCGTTCAGGGAGCAGGGCTGGCCGTGCGCCCCGGCGAGTCCGTCGCCCATCCCGGCAGGCATCCTGTCCGACGTCCTGGGGGAATGCCCGTCCGCGTCCACCGGCGCCGCGATGGTGCGCACCGCCGAACTGACGAGCTGCGCCCGGGACGCGACCTGCGCCTTCTGGGCCTGGGCCTTCACGTTGATGGACTTCACGCTGCCGAGCACCTGTTCCGCGGCCTCGGCCACCGTGTCGAGCAGCCTGTCGCGGACCCAGGAGGCCACGAAATCGTTGGGTGCGATAAGGGTCAGGGAGCCGTCGTCAAAGGTGGCGGAGAGGGGCTTGATCCAGACTTTGAAGAGGCCTGGATTCAGCCTTTTTTCGAGGATATTGAGAATATGGTCCCAGCCGTGCTTCATGAGGAGGAGTCTAAACCACTTTGAGGGCCGTGCAGCAATGACGGTTTAGTGGCTAAAGCCCCCTGCAGGACAAAGGTTTTATTTACAGTTCAACAATATGGAATATAAGCATATTTTTCTATGACTCGCGTTTCCGGGACTTCTCTCCGAGGGCCGGGAAGCGGCGTGGCGCCTGACTTCGCTTCAATGTCACGGGATGGCGTCAACACCGAAAGGAAAAGATTTTCCACAGGGCTATTCAACATTTTCTCTCAAAAACTCATTATTAATTTCATTTTTTAACTTAGGCACAGAAAGCGGCCTTGACACGCGCAAGCCCGCATAGCCACGGGAAAAGGTAAAATCCTGCGACAATCATCTGAAATTGCAAGAACAAACCAATATAATGCGTTTTTCATACCTCACGGGAAATAGACCAGTCCGTCCGCGCCCTTTCGGGCGTGTGCCGGAAATCCCCTGCCGGGCGTGCATTTCGGGAGGAAAGTCGGCCTGTCGCGGCAGGCGCGGGAGCGGCCGGGAGACAGGAGCGAGGGTCTTGCGGGACAGCGTTTTCCCGGCACCGTGACCCTGCTCCTGCCCACCCGTCCCGCTAGAGCGAAGGGGGGAAGCGCTCGGCCAGATCGCCGAAGAGTACAGGCAGTCTGCGGGAGAATTCGGCCAGGAGCGGCAGCATGACCTGCCTGATCTGCGGATGCGCGGGCGTGTCGCAGCGGAGCCTGAAGACGTGGCGCCACTCGCGCAGGTTGGCGGTCATGACGATCTCGGTCTTCAGCGAGTTGGGCAGCACGCTGCGCGCCTCCTGCGGCGTGGCCCCGGCGTCGGTGAGGGCCAGGTAGGCGTCCTCCGCGGCCTGCATGGCCTGCGTCCAGAGCGCGTAGCGGGTGTCGTCCTCGGCCCAGAACCAGGGCCGGATGACGGTTATCTCGCGGCCGAACCTGTCCTTGGCGTAGTTGGCGTAGCGCGTGGACTCCTGGCTGTAGGAGGCCAGGCGGTGGCGGACCAGCTCATGGGTCACCCCGCGGTCGCAGACGAAGCGCACCGTGGCCGAGGCGTGCTCGATGACCGACTCGTGGCCGGAACGCACGATGCGGCCGATGAAGGGCGCGGCCGTGCCCGGGGCCACCCGGTCCTCGGACTTGTAGCAGACCCTTCCGGCCAGCTCGAGCAGGCGCAGGACCTCCTCGGGCTCGGCCATGTGCATGATCTCGAAAGACGGCTCGACGATGCGCACGCGCTTCCCCTTGGGGTTAGATGATCTTCAGGTGGGTGTAGGCCTTTGCCGTGGCCACGCGGCCGCGCGGGGTGCGCTTCATGAAGCCGCACTGGATGAGATAGGGCTCGTAGATCTCCTCGAGCGTGCGCACCTCCTCGGAGAGCGCCACGGCAAGGGTCTTGATGCCCACGGGCCCGCCCTGGAACTGGTCGATGAGGATGGAGAGGATGGCCCTGTCCATCTGGTCCAGGCCGTGCGGGTCCACGTCCATGCGGTCCAGCGCCGCGCAGGCGGCCTCCTCGTCGACCACGGCCGCGCCCTGCACCAGGGCGAAATCCCGCACGCGGCGCAGAAGGCGGTTGGCGATGCGCGGCGTGCCCCGGGCGCGCCGCCCGATGGCCAGCGCGCCCTCGTCGGTCACACGCACGCCGAGTATCTTGGCCGAGCGCCGGATGATGCGCGAAAGCTCAGGGGGCGAGTAGAACTCCAGGCGGAAGATGACGCCGAAGCGGTCGCGCAGCGGCGAGGTGAGGAGGCCTATGCGCGTGGTCGCGCCGACCAGGGTGAAGGGCTCGAGGTCGATCTTGACCGTGCGCGCCCCCGGCCCCTGGCCGATGATCAGGTCGATCTTGTAGTCCTCCATGGCCGGATAGAGGACCTCCTCCACACTCGCGGGCATGCGGTGGATCTCGTCCACGAAAAGGATGTCGTGGCGGCCGAGGTTGGTCAGGATGGCCGCGAGGTCGCCGGTGCGCTCGAGCACCGGGCCGGAGGTGGAGACGAGGTTGACCCCGAGCTCCGAGGCCATGATCTGGCAGAGCGTGGTCTTGCCCAGGCCCGGGTTGCCGTAGAAGAGCGTGTGGTCCAGGGGACGGCCGCGCTCGAGCGCGGCGCGGATGAAGACGTCGAGGTTGGCGCGCAGGTCGTCCTGGCCGATGAACTCGGCCAGCCTGCGCGGCCTGATGGAGTCGTCGGCTCCCTGTCCGCCGCCCGCGGGATCATCGAAAGGGGGGTTCTCGCACTGCATCCGGGTGTCCGATGGGCCTGTTCAGGAAGGGCCGGGAGCCTCTAGCTCCGCGCCCTGGCAATGGCCTGGAGCGCCTTGCGCAAGGCGGCCGCGACGTCGAGGTCGGGCTCCTTCTCCAGCACGCCGCGCAGGATCGGCGCGGCCTCCTCCTCGGAGTAACCCAGGTTCACGAGACCGGCAAGGGCGTCCTTGAAGACCCCGCGCGACTGCTGCGGCGTGCCCGCCAGATGCGCCTCGTGTCCCTTCTTGTCGAGCTTGAAGCGGAGTTCGAGGAGCATCTGCTGCGCCGTCTTCTTGCCGATGCCGGAGATGCGCGTGAGCGCGGCCACGTCCTCCTCGACCACGATGCGCGTGAGCTCCTCGGGCGTGTACTGGTTGATCACG
The DNA here is from genome assembly GCF_000422205.1 of Desulfovibrio sp. X2. NCBI lineage: Bacteria > Pseudomonadati > Thermodesulfobacteriota > Desulfovibrionia > Desulfovibrionales > Desulfovibrionaceae > Desulfovibrio > Desulfovibrio sp. X2. The sequence continues at coordinate 94,918 of NZ_ATHV01000019.1, read as the reverse complement.
GCCTGCGCCTTGCGCGGCCCGAAGCCCGAGATGGAGATGAGAGTGCGGAAGGCATCGCGCTCCTCGCGGCTCTCGAAGCCGAAGAGCTCGAGCGCGTCCTCGCGCACCACGAGGTGCACGTGGAAACAGATCTCCCCGCCGCGCTGCGGCAGCGAGGCCAGGCTCTTGGCCGCCAGCTGGATCTCGTAGCCCACGCCGCCGGGCGTGAGCAGGGTGCAGGTGCGCTCGTCCATGGCGGCAAGCGTGCCGGTGAGGAAAGCGATCATCCGGGAGACTCCGTCGTCTGGCGTCCCCTGTCGCGGGGAGCGCGGGGGTCGCGGGGGCGCGCCGTCAGGAACACTTCGCGCCGGTGGCCTTTGCCAGGCGGCGCAGGCGCCGCTCGTTCAGGTGGCAGACGGCCACGGCCAGGGCGTCCGAGGCGTCCAGCGCGAAGCGGCGCGTGGTGCCGAGCAGCCGCCCGACCATGAAGGCCACCTGCTCCTTCTCGGCCCGGCCCGTGCCCACGATGCTCTTCTTCACGAGGGTGGGCTCGTACCCGGCCACGGGCAGCCCGGCCACGGCGCAGGCCGCGATGGCCGCGCCGCGCGCCTGCCCGAGCTTGAGCGCCGAGAGGGTGTTCTTGTTCACGAAGACGTTCTCGATGGCCGCCTCGAGGGGCCGGTGCTCGGCGATGAGCCCGGCCAGTTCCTCGTAGATGCGGCCGAGCCGCACGGCCATGTCGGCCTGCGCGGCGAGCTTGATGGTCCCGGCGTCGATCAGGGCGAGCGACCCGCCGCGCTCGGCCACGATGCCCCAGCCCGTCACACGGGAGCCGGGGTCGAGGCCGAGCACGATCAGGTCCGCCGGGCGGGGCTCCATGCTAGCCGTCCATCTCCGCCATGAGCTCGTCGGGCAGGTCGGAGTTGTCGTAGACGTTCTGCACGTCGTCGTTGTCCTCGATGGCGTCGAGCAGGCCCAGGATCTTGCGGCCCGCCTCGGCGTCCACCGGCACGGTGTTCTTGGGGATCATGGCCACCTTGGCGTCGAGGTAGGTCAGCTCGGCCGTGTCCAGGGCCTGCTGCACCGCGCCGAAGGCGTCGAAGGCGCAGCGCATCTCGAAGACCTCGCCCTCGTCGACCACGTCGTCGGCACCGGCCTCGAGCGCGGCCTCCATGAGCTGGTCCTCGGTGTAGGTCTCCTTGGAGAAGGCGAAGACGCCCATGCGGTCGAACATCCAGGCCACGGAGCCTGACTCGCCCAGGTTGCCGCCGCGCTTGGAAAAGATGTGCCTTATCTCGGCCACGGTGCGGTTCTTGTTGTCCGTGGCCACCTCGACGAGCACGGCCACGCCGCCGGGGGCGTAGCCCTCGTACATGATCTCCTCGATCGTGTCGCCCTGCAGCTCGCCCGTGCCCTTCTTGATGGCCGTGTCGATCTTGTCCTTGGGCAGGTTGATCGACTTGGCGTAGGCGATGGCCTGCTTCAGGCGGGAGTTGGCGGCGGGGTCACCGCCGCCGAGCTTGGCCGCGAGCATGAGCTCCTTGGCCGCCTTGGTAAAGAGCTTGCCGCGCTTGGCGTCCTGCGCGCCCTTCCTGATCTTGATGTTGGCCCATTTGCTGTGTCCGGACATGAATCCTCTCCTCTATTTCTCCTGGCTCGCGCCATCCTGGCCGGTCGTCTCCGGCCCCTTGTAGCCGAGGCCGATGATGAACATCTCCTTGCTCTCCTCGCGCGAACTCTTGGGCTTGAAAATCTTGACCGTGGCGAAGGAGCGGCGGACCTCGTCGACATAGGCCTTGGTGTCCGGGCCCTCGAAATTCTTCACGACGAAGCTGCCGCCCTTTAGCAGGACGAGGCGCGCCAGCGCAAGGGCCTCCTCGCACAAGTTCATGGACCGCGCCTGGTCGGTGAACTTCACGCCCGTGGTGCGCGGCGCCATGTCCGAGACCACGGCGTCGAACGGCCCTTCCGCGGCCAGCAGCGCGTCGAACTCCGCGCTGCGCTCGAAGACGTCTTCCTTGAGGAAGACCGCGTTGTTCGGAAAGGCGGTGTCCGTGTCCTGGATGTCGCAGCCGAGCACCTTGCCGGAGGGGCCGACCTTCTGGGCCGCGTACAGCGTCCAGGAGCCTGGCGCGGCGCCGAGGTCAAGGACCTTCATCCCGGGCTTTATGATGCCGAAACGGTTGTTGATTTCCTTGAGTTTGTATACAGAGCGGGCAGGATAGTTCTCCTGCTTGGCCTTCTTGAAATAATGATCGCGGTAGTTCTTCATTAGTATGCGGGCCGTAGGGGGTGAACAATCCCCTCTTCTAGCCGAAACCCCATCCGGAGTATAGCCCATGCCCGAGCGTCCCCGCGCCCCGCTTCCCGGCGATCCGCGACCCGAGCGGCTGAAGGTCGTGGCCGAGCTCGGCAGGCCGCAGAGCCTGCCCGCGGGCGAGGAGCAGTTCGAGGCCATGGGCACCGGGCAGGACATCCTGGTCCTCGGGCTTGGGCCGGAGCCGGGGCTTCTGGCCGAGCTTCTGCCGCGCGACGGCGTCTCCTTCGTGGAGTGCCCGGAGTTCGAGGCGCAGATGCCGCCCGAGTGGGGCAAGGCAGTGCCCCGCGCCTGGCAGCGCCTGTCCCCGGACAAGGCGCTCGCGGCCGTCGCCGCAGGCAGGCGCGTGCTCGTCTACCGCCCGAACCTGCGGCTCTTCCCCTCGTTCTGGGGGCCGCTTCGCGCCGCGGCGCAGGTGGCAAGCCTCGGCCGCGGCCAGGCGCACGAGGCCCTGCGCGAGGTCTGGCTGCCCGCGCGCGAGAACGGCCTCCTCGTGCGCGAGCTGGCCGACGCCTTCGGCGAGGAGGGGTTCTCCGTGCGCCTGCTCGCGCCGGAGGATCTTTCGAAAAACCTCCCCCGCCTGCTGCGCGAGGCCACGCCCGCCCTCTTCCTGAGCCTCAACTTCGCCGGGCTCGACGCCCACGGTGAGGCCTTCCACCTGCTCGAGGCCGCAGGCGCGGCCGTGGCAGTGTGGTGCGTGGACAACCCCTTCCACCTCCTCTCCGGCCTGCGCTCGGGTTTCTGGAAGAAGGCGCTCCTGTGCGTCACGGACGACAGCTTCACCCCGCGCCTCATGGACCTCGGCGCGCGCGCGGTGCTGCACCTGCCCCTGGCCGCCTGGCGCGGCTTCGGAGCGAATGTCGACGCAAAAATCGAGACGAACGACGACGTAGCCGAGGCCGAGGGCGCCCCTCCTGTCCGCGACTACGGCCTGGCCGAGCGGCTGGTCTTCGTGGGCCGCTCGGAGTTCCCGGACAAGGCGGGCTTCTTCGCGGGGATAACGCTCCCGGAGGACGTCTGGGAGGCGGCCCGCGAGCGCCTGGACAGAGGATTCCGACCCGACTTCGCCTGGTGGGCCGAACGGCTCGGCAGCCTGCTCTGGCCGGGCAGGCAGTCGCGCGAGCCCGGATTCGGGGCCGAGCAGTGCGCGCGGGAGTGGCGGGCCAGATGCCTCGCGGCCGGGGCTCGGGAGACACCCTTCACGGTCTTCGGCGACGCGGGCTGGGACGCCCTGGTGCCCGGCCTCACGGACAGGCGCGAACCCGTCGACTACTACGGCCCCCTGGCCGACATCTACGCCCAGGCGGGCGCGGTGCTGAACGTCACGAGCCTGCTTCTGCCCGCCGGGCTCACGCAGCGCCATTTCGACGTCTGGGCCGCGGGCGGCTTCCTGCTCACGGACGCCACACCCGGGCTCGCCATCTTCCCCGAGGAGCTGTGGCGCGAGATCAGCTTCGGCCGTCCGGACGACATCCCGGGCCTGTTCAGGAAGTTCAAAAACTCCCGCACCTCGCGCGAGACCCTGACCGCGGCCTGGCGCGAGCTAATCTTCGAGAAGCACACCTATCGCCACCGCGTGCGCTCGGTGCTCGACTGGCTGGACCTGGACTGAGCGCCGCCCGATCCTGCGCCGACAGCGCGCAAGGCGCACAACGCCCCTTGACCTCCATGCGGTTTGCGACTAAATACTCCCCTTCTCACGGGGACGTAGCTCAGCTGGGAGAGCGGCGCGTTCGCAACGCGTAGGTCGAGAGTTCAAATCTCTTCGTCTCCACCAGAAAAATCAAGGGCTTGCGGTGAAAACCGCAAGCCCTTTTTTCGTCTGGGGGACTCGCTTGGGGGACTCTGAGCCTACACCGCCATGATCTCGTCCGCCCTCTCCGGGGCCACGATGCCCTGCGACACGAGAAGAGCCATTCCCCTGGCTAGTACTCGGAGGCTTCGGCGAACACGACGGCGAGGTCGGAGTAACCGAGCCCGGTCGCAATCTCCTGCAGGATGGGGTCTGTCCGTTCGTAGGTGATGCTCTCCTCCCACGCGATCTTCGCGATCATTCGCGTCGTTTCGTCGTCGAGCGCCGCGATTGCGCCGAGCACGTCGGATTCGGGGATTCCGTGGATAGCCATCCAGATGCGAATCTGGCGGCGCGAGATGGAGGACGGAGCAGACGGACCCCACGTACCATCAGCGCCAAGGATCGCGTCGTCGCTCGGTCTGGGCTGGCACGGGATCGCCCCTTCGGGAGGATCGAGGTAGGGAAGAAGTACGATCACGGTGGACTGACCGGGAAAACCGTACATTTTGTTTTCCATCTAAAACCCCCTCGTTACGATGATTCGTGCATATGGAGCGGTGATAGTCGTACCATCTTCAGGAGCCCCTGTACTTGTCGGTACTGATCCAAATGGTTGCCCCGTCAGCATGATGATCGTGCTATTGTAGATTGTGCTCTTCGCGCCGACGCCCCGAGCCCCGTTGAATACCCAGTTCGGGTCGAACCAGTTTGCGCCCTTGATCTGCGTCACGAGTGACACGGGGCATCCGTAGTACGGATTCGCCATCGTGTACTGCATCTGCTGTGCGACCACTCCGGTCGGTGTCGGGGTAATAATCGTCGTCACCCCGGGGTGTGTCATGTACAATGCGGAGAGGACACCGCCGACGACTCCAACGTACCCGACGTAAACACGATGTATCTTTGCATTGCTCGCATTAAGCATCGTATTCTGTGCTATCAGGAACACATCGCCTGTTCCCACGCGCCTGGCGTTGGAATACTCCGGACTCGCGGATGTCGGCGCAGCCGCGCTCAGGGTGCCGTCCTCGGCCACATCCACCGCCAGGTAATACGAGCCGTTCGTGGTCGGAATTGTCCACGTCAGGTTCGACGTAAGCTCCTCGCTCAGCCTGTTTTTCCCCGGCCCGTCTCCGGCGCAGACCTGGAAAGGGTTTGAGGCGTCCGCCGACAGAGTGACGACCTGCCCTGAGAAGGAAAGGAAGTTCGGCGTCACGAGGTCTTCGTAGGGGGAGCCCACTGCGGACGCCAGTTTGCACTTGACGATGGTCTGCGGCTTACCGGAATTGATGGAGTCTATCTGAGCTTGTACGCCGGAAATAACGCCCGGCAACCCGTCCACCATGCTGATCGGCATCTTACTCACGTTTTACGCTCCTACGCAGTATGCAGCGTGCACGGATTCCACGACACGCCGTCGCTGATGTATATATTTACGTTGTGCCACAATGTTCCGTCGCTGCGGTCTCCCATTCTTGGGGGGCGCCCTTTACTGCTTCCAGGTCCCGCCGACATTCAGGGCCGGGGTTGCGGTCTTCCAGGTCCCGCCGACGTTGATGTATGGTGTGCAAGTCTTCCATGTACCCCCGACGTTCAAATACACCACGAGGCCGGAAGACGGGGGAGCCGAGTAGTCGTAGACCCCGAGTTCGTCCAGGGCTTCTTTCGGCGGCGTTGTGGTCGATCCATAACCATAGATGGTGGCATACGTGCCGCCAAGAGTGACCCCGGTGACGGTCTGGGAGGCCACAAGCGCGTCTGTGGAGTCCCAAACAGTGATGATGGTCTGCGACGACGCATTCTGCTCTAGACGGACCTTGATCCGCGTTCCGGAGACGGAAAGCCACGCCGCGTAGCTGATGGTTGCCAGCGTGGCGTACTGGCGCTTGAGGTAGATTTTTCCCGCGGTATTCAGATCGACATATGGACCGTCGGGGGTGGTGGTGGCCGATCCAGAGTTGCATATCCCGATAATGATCTGGGGGTTTGTTCCCCCGGCGTAGGTGATCGAGAATTCAACGTAGACCTGCTGCGACGCCAGATCAACGGAGTACGGAGCGGAGTAGTTTTGAAGGACGAGCTGTCCGCTCGACGTGATGAATTGGTACGCGCTTCCCTTCACCCAAAAAGTGGGTGAGATGTTTTCCAACGCCGTCCCGTCGGTAACGGAAAAGTCGGAATACCACAGGGTGGACATTACAGATCGACCTCATAGACGCCGTCAATGGCGAGCACCCGCGCCTTCGTCGCTTCGTCGATATCGCAGACGACCTCGCAGGAGACGGGAACGTTGTCCACGACGACCCATGACCGGGTTGTGCAGTTGATATTGAGCCCGTCGAGGAAGTACATGGCCTTCGGCCAGTAGTTGGGGGGAGTCTCGGAGCCTTCTTCGCCGCCATAGTTGATGACCGGAGAGAAGAATGCGCAAGTCACGGTGTGTCCTCCAAGTTGATCGGTTGTTCCTGCCCCGTCCACTTCACCGCGAATCCGCGCGCCGCATGGCGCATGATCTGCAGGTCCGTTGCGTTGGGGTGAGCCTTGGCCATGCGGATGCACATGCGAATGTACTCCACGGCCAAAGGGTCCGGGATGTCGAGTTCAATCAGCATGGGGGCGCTACGTGTATTGCAAGTAGATGTCGCCGTCACTTCCGCCGCTCGGCGCCGCCGTGCCTACCGTGATCGTCCGTTTCTGGTTCGCGTTAAGCGTTCCCTCCTTTCCGTCCAGCGCGGTCTGCAAGCCGGTCACGGTGCTGATGGCCTGCGACCCGGTGTGGTTCGCGCGGTCGAGGAGGTAGCTGTCGGCGCTGTTCGCCGTGGCACCGGCCGCCACTCCGGCCAACTTCGTGTGCTCAGCCGGGGCCATCAGCCCGGCATTCGTGCCGTCGGCCAAGGACAACGTTGCGTCCGTGCCGGTATCGCTCGTGACCACGCCCTGCGTCGGGCTGGCCGTGTAGCCGAGATTCGCCACGCCCACGGAAGCCTCGGCCGCGGCCTGGGCAGCGTCCGCGGAGGCCTGCGCCGCAGCAGCAGAGGCAGCGATGGCGTCCAGGTCGCCCTGCAGCCCGGCCACGTCCGAGATGGCGTGCCCGTGGGCGGAAGGAGGATAGGACGAGGGCTTGCCAGATACCTGGTCCCAGGTGACGCTGATGACCTCGCTGCCGCCCTCGGCCAGGGTCGGGATTTCCAGCGTGCAGATGGCGACTACGATTCCGGCGCCCGGCGCCTCGGAGAGCGTGATCGCCCGTCCGGGGATGTCCTCGGTGTAGTCGCCCAGCGCAGGCCACTGATCAACGCCGCCGACCTGCACGACCAGGCGTCCGGAGGTCCAGGTCCACGGGATGCCGCCGACGACAGTCTGCCCGGCCTCGAGGGTGACCACGTACGGCTCTTTCCCCGCCGTGGATACCATCTCTGCCGCCGTGGTCGCGCTGTCCGCCGCGCTGGCGGCGCTTGTCGCCGCGTCCGAGGCGCTGGCCTGGGAGGCGTCACGCGCGGCCTCGGACAGTCCCTGCGCCGTCTCGGCCCCGGCCTGCGCGCTCTGGGCAGCCGTAGCCGCGGCCTGAGCCGCCGCGCGCTCGGACGTGATGTCCTCGAAGGTCAGGGCCTCGGGGTCGGTGACCGGCGCCTTGACGCAGCGGTCGATCTGCTCCTGCAGCTGCTGGTCGATCATGCGCGAGCGGTCGAACTGGCGCTCCACGAGGTCGGCGTCGAAACCGTCCAGGTTCACGAGGTCCAGGTCCTGCACGAGCACGAGGTCACGGTACAGGGTCAGGAGTTTTCCCGACGCGAGCGGGGGCCCGGACACGGGGTAGAGGACGGCGCCGTTCTGTCCGTCTCCTCCGGACACGGAGTAATCCGTTCCGAGCTCGAGCGTCAGCGGGTTGCTTCCGTCGGAATCGGACACCACGACGATGATGTCCGCGGCGTCGTAGAAGGTGAAGGGAACAGGCCAGGCAGTGGTCAGGCCGTTGCCTGCGTACTGTTCGCGCGACAGGGTCGTGGCAATGGTCATCGGAAACCTCCTCCGTATCGGATGACGTGGGATGGTGTGATGTCGCCGAAGATCGGGAGCGTAAGATACTTCTGCCCGAACTCTTTCTTCATGCGCCTCTCCCGTCTGGAGAGCGTGCCGGGGCTCATCATCTCCTGGACATGGAAGAGAGCCGCGTAGTCGAGCGCGGCGCGTGTGTACCAGAGGTTGATGAACGGCGTGTTGTTGAGCGCGAGATAGAAGGCGTCTCCTGCCCTGGCATCCCCGGAGCGCATCTTCTGCCAAAGGCTGATGGCATTGGCCGCGGTTCCAGCCGTCGGACCTGCGATGCTCTCAAGGGGGGAGTTTCCGAACCTGCTGGCCTGGCCGAACAGATAGTCTCCGTAGATGCCAGCCCCGCCGCTCTGCGCCGCCGCGGCTATCCATGTGGACATCTTCTGCGGGTCACGAGGAGTCTTTCCCTTCACGAAGTCCTTGGCGACCATGGCCGCGTAGCCGAAGATCAATGATCCTGCGATCAGGTGCGTGACTCCTGCGAGGTCGCGCGGGCTCCCGCCGCGCTTGTAGACCTGGCCACCGAGGATCCGTTGCATGTAGGCGATGGGGAAGGACTTGAACTGCATGACGAAGCGTGCCACCTCGCCGGACAGAGTGCCAGGCTTTGTCCCCTGCAGCATGAGGGCACGGGTCCTGTCGTCAGGCTCAATCACGGCGTTCATGGTCTCGTCCGCGTAGATGCCCATGAGGTCGGTTTCGAGGCGCTTCCGTGCATCTTGACGCGCGATGTTCGCCCGACGCTCGAACTCCTCGCCAGTGTAGCGCTGCGCCAGGGACGTGAGGCGGTCGCGCAGGAGCAGCCCGTCCAGGGAATCGACGGGAATCCTCCGCGCCGACTCCGGGAGCAGGTAGAGCCGTCCGTCCTGGGCGCGGTGCATCTCGACGGATCGGACCGCCTCCCACTGCGCTTCTTCCCACCCGTGGCGCCGGAACATGGCGCGTAACTCCTCGGGGAGCTCGGGCCAGGTCCTGCTGGTATGGTCCGCGAGATGGGACGAGAACATGCGCGCGTATCCGGCCTTGAGGGCATCGGTCCAATAGGTCAGACCGGAGGCTCTGAACATCGTGTTCATCAGGGAAGACATCTGGCCGGGCATGGAGTCCTGTGCATGCCAGCGAGCCGAAATCTCCCCGAGCACGCCGTCGAACATGGTCCCGAGCATGGACGCGATCTGCCGCTTCTCTCCCGTGTCGCGGCCCTCGAGGAGTGCGGCGAAGGCCTTCCCGTAGGCCTCGAAGAGATTCATGCCGTCATGGCGCGCGGCCATGGCGTAGGTCATGAGATCGGCGACCGAACTGAGCACGGCACCACCGAGCTTGGCCAGGGACTGTACGGCGCGGACGCTGCTCGCCACCTTGGCCGCGCTCACGGACTCGGGGATAAGCGTTTCCCCCAGGACCTCGGACAGGGCGATGCCGATTTTTCCGGTGCGCGAGGAGATGTTGCGGTCGAGCTTGGCAATCCGCGCTGCTTTCTCTTCGGGAGCGAGAGTTGCGTCCTGCCGGATCCTGCGCTTCGCGGATTCCACCACGCTCTTGAGCATGTTTTCCGGGTTCGGCCCCAGACGCTCCATGGCCGCGGCAGAGCGCGCCGCCCGGTCGAGATGGTTGACCACGCCGGTGAAGACGTTCCCGCGTCCGAAGCTCGCGTGGTAGTCGAGGAAGGCGTCAGCATTGCGGAAGTGCAGAACACGATTCTTGCCCATGCCCCGCGCCAGGTTGCGCGGCCCCAGGAACTGGCCCTTCTCGGCCGCGCTCACGGCCTGGCCTCGCCCGGTGACGATGTTCTCGTAGACGTCGCCGAGGATGGCCCGGGCCTCCTCCGGCGTCGCTCCCTCGAACGAGCGCTCGAGGTCGAGGAGCGGCATGGTCCGCTCGACCCACGCCTCATGCCCAGCTTCCAGCATCTTGGCCGCGTCGTGCTCCTGCGGGGCCCATCCGTCGAGCTTGCCGATCATGGCCCCGGCCTCGTTTAGGCGCTGACGCGCGATCTCGCTGTACTTCGAGAAGATGGAGGCCACAAAGCGCGCGTCATCGCTTCCCGTGATGCCCGGTCGTCCCTCCGGCTTGATCTCGTACATCTCGCGCACCACGTCGCCGAGGAAATCCTTGTCCCTGCGCAGCAGCTTGAAGACGTGGGCACGATCCTGGAGTTCCGCAAAGGCCCCGCCGAGCCACTGCCGGGCAATGGCCAGCCGGTCGCGCGAAACTGATCCGCGAGCGTCGAACGCCTCCTTGTAGGACCCATAAAGCATGGACAAGATGCCCTCGACGGTGTTGCCTCCGGTCTCGGACTCGAAGCGCGCGAGGCGGGCGTCCAGTTCCTGGCGCCGCAGGATGTTCAAGGCGGCCTGCTGCCGCTGCTTGGCCGCGGTGATCTTCGCCTGCTCCGCCTTGCGCGACACGAAATCCGCCAACCGCTTCTCCATGCGGTCTGTCTGGCCCAGGGCGCGCAGGCGCTCCCGTTCCGCCAGGACCATGTCCACCATCTCGCGCGCGTCCGTCTCGGACATGCCCGCAGCCTTCACCGAAGCCACGCAGTCGGCTCGCGTGATCTGAGCCATCTATTCCACCGCCTTCGCCAGGCATTCCGCTGCGGACAGCCCGGCCTCTTCCATGCTCTGAGCCACGTCGGAAGCCCTGCCCGCCGCGTCGAGCTCGTCTGCCTCAGCCGCGGTCAGTTCTCCGAGTTCGCGCATGCCGTCGATCTCGGACATGACCTCCGGCGCCAGTTCGGAAATTTCTCCCTGCCCTGCCGCCGCGACATCGCCGGGAGTGCCTGCGGCTGCCTTCGGAGCTTCGAGAGGTCTGTCAGCCTCCGCCGTGCGCCAGTCGACAACACGCCGCGTCTCGGGGGGCTCCACGTGGCCGTCCGTGGTCCAGCGCAGCGCGGCCCGGGCCACTGCCTCGGCATCGTAGTCGCGCAGACCGGGGCGATTCCCGAGCCATTCCCTGATCATGTCGAGCACACGCGACCAGATGCCGCGCTCGGCATCGGTCAGGTCCTGTCCAAGGTCGACCTTCTCCGCCAGCCTGGCCACGTACTCCTCGGCCGCAAGACGAGCTTGCCGCGCATCGGAGATGTCCAGCCCGGAAGACTCTGCCGCGGCGCGGAACTCCGGCGTCTCCCCGGCTCCCTTGATGACGCTCTCCTGAAAGTCGGACATGGCCTCGTGCCAGTTCTCGCCGTGCAGCTCGCGCATGAGACCTCGCAGGCCAGCATGGCCACCCTGCTCATGCTGCCAGACCTCGCGGGCCCGGGTGCGCAGGTAGGAACCAAGGGCGTCCTCCGGAACTCCTGACCGGATTCCGTCAGCCACGAGCCAGACTTTTCCCTCGCGGGGGTCATAGACGCCCTCGGGCGCGCTCGGTAGGCCACCTGCCCACTCCTGCAGGTGCTCCGGAAGATCCTTCGCGCTCTGCACGATCTCGACGGGAGCGGCGTTTTTGCTGGATTCCTGAAGTGGTAAGACGGCTTCGGAGATGGCCTTGACGTCGCCACCTCCCGGGACTATCTTTTCCTTGCCCGGCCCGGTGGGAATGAAATCGAAATCGCCCGCCGCGTATCCCCCGCCACGTTCAACCGACGGACGAGGAGAAGCCGGGCTCCTTTTTTTAGACGCCTCTCTCCCCTTCCCCTCGTCCACGTACATCGTCACGAGCCTAGATTCCGGGTTCTCTCCCCATGCCGATGTCGCGAAGACCAGTTGATTGCCATCCTCGCGAGGAATGCGCCACTCGCGGTGCACGCCGTCGTTGATGGTCGGATCGTAGTCGCGCACGAGTTCCGGGAGCGCGGTCACGTCATCCCGGCTTACGCGAAGATGCGCCGGAGTCGCCGCATTCTCCTCCCCGTGCCCGAAGATGATCTTGACCAGACCACGGCCGCGCCTCGTCCCCGTGAGCTTCTGCATCGCCCGGCCCTGGACGACGATCTGCCCGTCCTTCTCGATGGCCGGTCCACGCTCCACGAGCAGGCGCTGAATGTCTTCTGGTTCGATGCTGGCCAGGACCTCGTCAGCCGGTCCGCCGAGCGGTTCCGAGTGCACTTGGTCATATGCCCGGGCCAGTCGATCACGCTCCCGAGCGATCACGTCCGCGTTGGCATCAGCTACGGGGCGCACGTCGACGGGGTCACCTGCTGCCGCATCGGAGAGGGCCTTTTCCTGCACCTGACCGGCCACGCGCCTCGCCTCCGGGGAGGAGGATTCTCGCGCGCGCCTGATGTCTCCCAGCCTGTTCTTGACCGCCTGTCCTCCCATACCGATGAGCCCGCCGAGAGCGGCGCCGAACATGATGTCCGTGGCCGCGTCCTGCCAGCCGACGTCCTCGCCGCGGCTGTGCAGGTCAGGCAGCACGACGGCATCGGCAGCGGCGGTGCCGAGAGCAGCTTCCCCAGCGGCCAGGCGCGCCCCGCGCCACAGGCTCTCACCCGCTTTGATTTCCCCCAGGCCGATGAAGTTGACCGGGTCTGGCAGATTCCCGAGCAGGGTTGCCCCGAATCCCAGGACCTGCCCGATGGCTCCACCGCGGTAGCGCTGCACGAGGCTGTCGCGATATCGCCTGTCGTCGAAGTCCTCGGCCATGAGCTGCGCACGCACCGGGGTCATCTTGGGCGTGAAGGGGATACCCTCGCGATACCATTCCGATGCCTTCCACTGCTCCTCGGACATGCGGTGCGGGCGCAGCGGGTCGTACCCCCCCGGCCCCCACCTGTCGCGCTTGTCCGTGTTGTACTCGGGCTTGTCGTCTCGGTAGCTCAGGCCGTAGGCATCCCGCTCGGCATGCCCGATGCGCACGGAGTCGTATGCAGCACGAGTCGTAGTGAAATCAAATCCTTGCGATAGCTTGGCGCCAAGGTACTCGCCGGTAGGAGTGGGACGGTTCTCCGCCTCGCTCCGGACGTCGTACTCGTCCTCGGTGGTCGCTGTGATGGGGAGGACGATCATCAGTCCATGCCCTCCAGCCCAGAGAGGCCAGCAGCCCAGTCCGATACGCCTTCATCTGGCTGTGTCGCGCCGAGGGCGTCCCATGTCAGGCGCACAGGCGCCCCGTTCTTTCCAGAGACGGCCAGGCCGCTCGGGCCGATCAGGATCAATCCGTCCCCGTCGGGAGAATTGATCCACGTCGCCGATCCGAGGATATCTGCCCGGCGCTCGCGCCACTTCCTCGCGCCGAGTTCTCCCGCCTGCCAGGATTCGAGCCCGTCCACGACGCTCTGACGCGCAGCGCGCAGCTTGCCGCGCAGGGAATCCGTGTCCGTCCCCTTGGGAAGTATCACGGAGGCGAGGCCGTCCTCGCTGAACGATGGATAGAGCTTGTCCACGAATCGAGCCGCGGCCTGCGGATCGCCCTTGAGCATGGCGAAGCGCACGAGGGTGTTCTCCATGGCTGCGGTCTGCTCTGTCGCTCCTGCCTGCCACGGTTGCAGCCTGGACAAAGACGTCGCCGCGTTCCACGAGTCGCTGTCTCCGAGAGCCGTCAGCACCTCATTCTTGAACTGCTGCGGCGTGGTCCCTCCCTGCTTCATACTCGCGGGGAGGTCTGAGTCCTTCATGCTGTCTGCCTGGACGAAGAGGCGGGCATCTGCCCTGTCTCCCTGGTCAAGGGCGGACTGAGCAAGTTGCGCCGTGGTCAGGCCGAGTTCTCCCAAGGCCTGGGCCTTGTAGCGTCCATACTGGTTCAGCCCCTCGAGGACGGAGAGCTTCGTGTCCGCGTCCGCCTCCAAGTACTGGCTGCGCAGGCGCTTGGCCTGATCGGAGTCGAGGACGCGCGGACGGAACAGGGGGTTCCCCTTGGCAAGGTCGGTCTGCAGCTTGAGGCTGTAGGCCGTGGCCGACTGGATGTCGTCCCCGGCGTGTCCCTGGTAGCGCGCCTGAACGGTCGGAGCCACGAATCCGGCAGGGTTCTCTTGGAACTGCCGCGCCTGATCTTTCACGGCCCTGATCTTGGCCTGACGCTCGCGCTCGTCCGAGGCTATCTGCCGCTCGACCCCCTCTCGCAGGTCCAGAACCTGTTTCGCGCCGGTCTGCCCGGGCACGATGGTGAATTGCCTCTCGGCCTCTGCCATGCGGTCCTCGAAGGGCATGGTCGACGTCGAGTGCAGGAAGTTCCGCACCTTGTAGGCCATGGAGCGCGTGCGCTCGAAACGGGATGCCTCATCCGGGGCGCCGAACCTGCGGTACTCCGCCGCGATGTCGACCGGTCCCTCGCTGCCAGTCTCCTGAATCGAGGCCAGGACGTCCGCCTCGCGGTCTCTGAGGGACGCCACGTAGAGGCGGCGCTCCTGGTCCTGCTCACGCTTACGGCGCTCGTCCTCTGCCCTGATGACCGACTCGACATGCACGATGGTCCCGGGACTGAATTTCCCGGGACTGAGCAGGTCGTTCTGCAACCGAGCTTTGTCCTCCGGATTCTCCGCGGAGTCGATGGCCATCTGCGCGCGGTTGATGCCTGCGAGGATCTTCTTGGCCTCCTCTGGCCTTGCCGTGGCCGTGCTGGCCAGCCATGTGTCCCAGAACTTACGCAGGCGCGTGTCCCAGGCCGGGCGAAGGTTCTCGGGGACGGGATCGCCGGGGTTCCACCGGAAGTCATCCGGCGTGTTGTTGCGGACGAACTGGTCTTTGTACTCCTCGATTGCGGTGACCACGGCCTGCGCCCGGTCGGCGCCGGGCATGGTCGAGATGACGCTCTGGACGTTCTGGAAGGCGGCAGAATCCTGGTTCAGTTTGTAGCGGTTGACCTCCTCGTCCTCGTGCCCCTTGATGGTGTTGTAGTGGGCCGCCATCCTTGTCCGCAGCTTGTTCTCAACCATGGGCCGCACATCGTCGCCGTACTTCGAGGCGAGCTCACCGATGCGCTCCGTGGCCCACGCGCGGTAGTCGTCACCAGAACCCTGCGCGTCACGACCCTGGCGGTACTGGTATCCCTGCGCCCCGTCAGGCTGTCCCGCTCCCGTGATGCGGTCCATGCTCGCCGAGTCGAAATTGATCGCGTCGTCCTCGACCGAGCGCATGATCTGTCTGGCGTTGGCCTCCATGGCGTAGTCAAAGACCTGCCCGCCAAGGGCACGCATGTCGGCGCCAGACCTTCCCAATGCGGCGCTGCCAGCAATCCACGCCGATGTGTTCGAGCGCGGGTTGGCCTGGGGAAGACCACCGGGGACGTTCCACGCGCCCTTCTGGTCGGCGGAGCCTATGATCTGGAAACGTGACATGCGACCTCCCTATGCGTACCCGCCGATCATCTCCTGAGCGGACCTGCCGCCCATGGACGTGGCCGACGTTCCGGTCGTGATCCCCAGGTCTGTGGTTCCAAAGTTCAGAAGACCCTTGCTGTACGCCGTGACGCCAGACAGCGCGGTCGACCCGATGCCCGCGAAGAGGGAACCGTACGCCGCGGATCGAGTCGCCTTTGCCTGCTGGCTCGCCTCCCATTCCGCCAACCGTCCCTGGCTCTCGTCCAGCGTCGCCCCGGTCAGGAGCTCCCAAGCCTGCTCATCCCCCGACCAGCGTTCGTACTCGGCCAAGGAAGCACGGTCGGCGGCGGCCTGGCCGATGAGATCGAGCGGGCTTCCGTCGTCGGTGTTGACGTCGACCCCGGATGCGGCCATGCCGGCGCGAATATGTCCGATGTCGATCATGCCCTGCTCTTCCTGGCCCCTGGCGTTCTTCTCCGCGAGTTGCTTGGCAAGTCCGGCCTGCTGTCGCTTGAGACTCGCGTTGTACTCGTAGATCTGGCGCGTGTACTCGCCCTGCTGTTTCAGGGCGGATGCCTGGGCCTGCTGCGCCTGGAACTGAGCGACAGTGCCGACGGTGCTCAGGGCCAGCCCGGCAACGATGAGACCGGTCATGCTGTCCTCCTCCTCACGCGCGCGTAAAGGTCGACGTCATCGCCCGTCGGGCCGTAGGCTTCGAGGGTCGCCTCGTAGTCCAGGCCCACGTGCTGCATCCATCTGGCCAGGGATTCGTCACCGGACGGGATGATGGCCTGCACGCGGTGCAGATGTTCTTTCTCTTCGACGACGCCGAGGAATCTCCTGACGGCATGGCAGTAGCTGAGGACGTACCGCTGCACGCGCGGTGTGCAGAGCGTCCAGGCCTCCCCCACGCCTCGCCAGGGGATGACCACCCCTCCGGAGGCCACGAGCTCGTCGCGGTCGTCAAGCAAGCTGAAGGCCGGGCCCATTGCCGCCTGAGCCTCGACCCTGTTCCAGTAGTCGGGCATGGCGTCGGAAAGCAGACTGCGCCGCGCTTCCTGACCCGACCACTGCGCGATGTCGAAGGTGACGATCTTCATGATTCGACCTGCAGTTGCATGGTGATGGCCAGAATGGTCATGGGCAAGGGGCTGTCCTGGCGAACCAAGACGGACAGACCGCGCCCGCTCCCACCGTTGAAGGGCACGCGCTTATCACCCGTGAAGAGGTCGACGGCTGCCCCCATGTCCATGTCCGACGTCCGGAACATGACGTCTTGGAGGTGTGCCTCGTCCGGCCCAACCTGCAATCCCAGGGTCTTGAGCATGCGCACGTTGACCGCGTTGATGCGACGGGTGCGGCCGATGGTGCTTCCGATCTGGTCCTGCGTCTCAGGCTGCATGGTCTGCAGGTCCGAGACGTAGCCGATCCCGGCGTGCACGATGGCCGCCGGTCGCTGCAACTCAATCTCGCCTGAGGCCCATTCCCTGCTCGCCCAGGACACGGAAGAGGAATCGCCCACCGTGACCTCCGGTTGGACCATCCCGTCCGCCAAGACCTGCACGGACCTTCCTTGAAGGTGGTCAAGACCGGAAATGAAAGTCGAGAGCTTGGCCCAATGGGAGGTTGCAACGCCTTGCAAGGCTCCAGGGACATCGGTGAGGAGCCTTACCCCCACCTCTCCAGCTGCCGTGAAGGTCGTGATCTCGACCTCGCATGCGGTTCCCGGGTCCATGTCTCCTGTCGCGAGCGAGGAGCGCAGGCGGTATCTGCGGCCGACGTCTTCGGAGGTGAACGGTGAATGACCGATGGCGCTGAGCGTGGCAGCCTCACCGTGCGTCCAGGACTCTGCCGCGAGGCTCATGGACAATTCCCCGTCCATGTTCCATGCGTTCGCGGACAGGCCGGAATCGACGAAGAATGCATCTTCGGCGTGGCCCCCCCGGAACACCTCGTCCAGCCGCTCGAGATAGTAGCGGGTCTCCCCTCCGACCACGCGTCCGACGACGAACCACACTTCGTCCTCGCGCAGCCCGGGGATGGATGCAACGCAGGCCACGGTACCGGACGTCTCGTGGCGCGACCAACCCACCACTTTCTGGTCGCGGATGTAGGCCATGCTGAGCAGCGTTCCGTCGTCGCAGGCCATCCACACCGTGTAGGCGGGAGACTGCTGCCAGACCCAGGATGCGATGCGCCTGTCGTGGAGCATGTGCTCGGCCAGGACAGACAGGTCGGTGGCCATGTAGCCGTCGGTGTCCAGGGTGTACATGAGCTCCCTGACTACGTTCCCCGGCCGCTGAACGAACAGAATGGCGTTCGCCGTCGGCAGAGGGGCTATATCCGCGCTGCCGTGCACCGTCTCGCGCGATGTCTCGACCGAGGACGGTGTCAGCGGGTCGCCTCCGGATCCTGACATCGTCCATTCTGCCCCCACCGTGCCGATCAGCAGCTTGCGCTGCACTGTCGCCAGCCAGACGATCTCGTTCAAATTGTCCGCTGCGATGTCGTAAGTCACAGCGTCATCGTCCTTGAGGGGATTGGAGACGTTGAAATTCTCGTAGTTCGCGCTCTGCGATCCCCAGATTTTTTGCGGTGCGTTGTTGGATCGAGCAAACATCAGGCGTTGCTCGAAGAACTGCGCGGCCTTCGGTTTGTCCCCCGATCCGCTGAACGGATTACGGAACTTCGGGGCCGTGTCGTCGGTGTCCGGAGTCTTCTCCCCCTTGTCATCGTACGTCGTCCCTTCAGCCACGCCGATCCAGCCGAAGACACCATTCTTCTCGCGGTAGACGTTGTACTCCTTGGCCCCGGAGACGGCCGCCCAGGTGACACGGTTGAAGTTCGTGCCCGAGAGGGTGGCGTTACCACTCGCCGTCGTTTTCTCGGACGAGGGGACCGATTCCTCATCCGTCTCGTCCTTCACGGCGGTGACCACGTAGGTGTAGGTCGTGCTTCCAGTCGTTCCCTGCGGGACCACTGAACCGCCAGTAGGAGCCGAGATGGATGGACCGAACACCACGCTGGCGATGGTCCAATTTGTGTGCCCGAGGCGCGAAAGCTTTTGAGGGGCATACGCCGGATGCGTGATGTACATCACGTCCGCGCTCTGGCAGAAGCGCAGCGCCCGGATGTCGTCCATGCTCGTGTAGGGGATGTCGATCTCGTAGGGGATGCCTCCGGACAGGACGGGCCCGGGGCTGTCACCTCCCAGATGAACCCGCATTTTCCCCTGTCCGGAGGCGTTGAGGTAAAACTCGAGCATGTAGGTCTGGCCAGCGCTGACGGAAAACTCGAAGCGCACGAGATGCGAGGCGACGGCCGGATTCGCGCACTCGAAGATGAAGCGCATGCCAGGCCTGCGGAACGCCGGGCCCTGAGGCCAGACGTTGAAGTTCAGGAGCACGGCGCAGCCAGAGCCGCGGCGCTCCTGGTCCACGCGACCGGCCATGAGCGGCGAAAGCTCCCCGGCGTTGAACGAAGCCTGTGTCAGGTACGCGCTCATCTTACGTTGTCCTCACCCGGATCCATTCCGACGTCTCCGGCTCCTCCGGCTCACCCTCGGTGGCATCCACCTCCTCGGCCATGGCCAGCCAGTTGACGTACATGCTCAGCATGCGCTGGCTCTTGCTCTCGCTCTGCGACATGGGCACGGCCAGAAGCGAGGCCAGCAGGAATGAGAGTGTTCGGGAGAAGCGGCCCGTGAACAGGGAAACGTCGGTGACGTTGGTGGTGTAGATGAGCGTGACCGATGGCTGGTCGGTCAGAAGGAGGTCGCCCGCGACCTCGAATGGAGCGCTCATGTCGTCGGCTATGGACCGGGCCTTGACGCAATCGGAGGGGACCTTGAAGGCATAGGCCCACCGAGACGTCGGGGAACTCGGCATCATGGCCAGGGCCTGGTACCGAGTCGCGAAGTTCCACTCGTGCGCCTCAAGCGTCTCGCGGCGCGCCGTGTCGTAGTGCACGGCGCACAGGGAAGCCGCTTTGGTGTTCTGGTCGAGCGAACTGATGACCTCCTCCCCGATGGATGTGAGCGCCATGTTGCAGATGCCGACGACGCTGAGCGCGCCCATGGTTTACTCCGTGGCCTGGCCGGACGGGGCCGGGTTCTGGGGCGTGGCCGAGGCGATCATCTCCTTGAGCTTGGCGACGCCGGTGTTGGGGTGCGGGTTCATCCCCAGAGAACGGGCCTGCTCGATCAGGGCGGCCCTGTCGTCGTCCTCGGTCGCTCGGGGCGGGGTGTTCCCGGACTGCGCAGCCATCTTCGCCAGGGCGAGGAAGCGCTCATGGGTCTTCACGTCCGTGGCGAGATCGGGCATGGCGTCCTCGGTCATGCCGAGGTCGGCCATCTGGCGGCGCAGGTCGAGCTTCTTGGACACGGCCTGCTCGTTTTCGGACTTGGGATCGAGGTCGCGAGTTCCTACGCGCTGGAACTGCGGGGGGACCTTGATGCCCTCCGGGAGCTCGCGCTTGCTGCCCTTGAGGTGCAGGCGACCGGACGAATCGGTGCAATCATCCTGCACGTGGTAGGTATGCATCTTCATGTCGTTCTCCGTGTTGCCCGGTCCGCGCCAGGAAGGGCGAGCGCGGCCCGGGCTTTGGGGTTAGTGGGGCAGGAAGTTCAGGACGACGTCGACCTTGCCCACGGCGCCGGTGTCCGTGGTCGCGATGTTGACCTTGGAGTACTTGCGCAGGTCGCTCGGCAGGCCGACGAACATGACCGGGTCGCCCGCCTTGAAGGTCATGGCGCTCGCGCCGGCGGTCTTGGTCCGCGCGGACACGGCCGTGAAGGTCACGTTGTCGGCGCTGTCGAGCACGGTGACGGTGATGGACTTGGTGGTCGCGATGGAGATGTCGATGTTCGCGAGAACGGCGATCTCGACGCCGCCCATGGAACCGTTGAACTCCTTGGCCCCGCCGTTGCCGTCGGCGTTGGTGTTGAGAGGCAGGACCTGGGCCGCGGCCAGATATTCGCCGGACTGCTTGAGGTAGTTCTTGTACATGTAGTTCTCCTTCTCCTCGCCTGCCGACTAGGACAGGGTCACAGCGGACTCGGTGCCGTCGAGGAAGTTGTAGGACGTGACGATGGGGATGCCGTTCCAGGCATCGAAGGTGCGGTCCAGGTCCTTGCTGGCGGGCATGGTCTGCAGGCTGCCCACGCCGGGCGTGGTCCCGTCGCCGCCCTTGTACTTGTTGAGGAAGTTCTTGCAGCGCATGTGCATGAAGAGCTTCGTGTCGCGGCTGTCGGCGCGGACGTTGGCGAGGATGTCGTCGATCTGCGCGGGCGTCGGGACATGGGTGGAATCGATGTTGACGATGGCGGCCACGGTGCGCGGGTCGGCGATCTGGACGCCGAAGTAGCCCTTGAGCCGCATGCCGTAGACCAGGACGCCCGAGGAGTTCTTGTACAGGCCGCCGTTGTTGATGGGCATCAGGTCCAGCAGGCCGTTGCGCATCGCGAACCCCTCGGGGCTGTAGAGACCGCAGGTGACCTCGGGCTCGAAGCGCACGGCCAGGATGGAATAGCAGTTCGCGGTGGCGCTCGCGCCGACGGCCTTGCCCTTGTCGATGGCGAACTGGCGGAAGTTGTTGTAGAGGATCGCCTTCTCCGCGCTCATGCCCGAGGCGCGCAGGATGGCATCCATCTTCTTGGCGAAGTACTTCTCCTTGCCGCCGAACATGCGGGCCTTGTCCTCGGGCACCTCGATCTCGCCGCCCATGATGCCGAGGTCGACCTTCTTCAGGTCGGAATCGGCGCTCACGCTCGGCAGCGCGGCGTTCATGTCCACGAACCCGGCGCCCACGATGTTCGTCATGTCCTCGTAGGCGTTCCACAGGCCGTGGCTCGCCGCGGAGAAGGGAATGACGTCCAGGATGGGGGCCTTCTCGGTCAGGGTGTCGATCTGCTTGGCCTGCTTCTTGGCCTCGTTGACGGCGAGGTCCTTCAGGGTGGTGGAGCTCATGCGCTCTCTCCTTGCTTTGGTTTAGGTGTCGGACAGGGCCGCCTTTTTGAGGGCGGACGTGACCCATTGCTCGTTGGTCATGGGCTTCTCGTCTCCGGCGGGGGAATCGTCCCCGCCGCCGAAGCTGGCTTCGTTGGTGGCCCCTTCGAACCACGCCAGCATCTTGTGCAGGGCCGGGGAGAGGAACGCGCGGCTGGACGAGAGGGCCTGCGAGATGCCGGGGAACTTGGCTTCCAGCTTCTCCATGCCCGCGAAGCTTTTGGCGGCGTTCTCCTCGTAGGTCTTGCCGGGCCAGGCCTTGCGCAACTCTTCCCGGCAGACATCCATCTGCGCATTCCACGATTCCGTGTCCGCGCGCATCTGCCACTCGGCGAGCTTCTGGACCAGACCGGAGGGCAGATTCTCGGCCACGGCGAACTGTTTGAAGCTCTCCAGGGCGAGCGCGTCGGCCTCCATGCCTTCGGGCAGGTTCAGGGCCAGGTCCTCGGCCTTGGACACGGGGGAGCCCCACGCCTCCCGCTGGTCGTGCACGACCCTGGCGAGTTCGGCCACGTCCTTCACGTCCTTGAGGTGCGGACTGACGCGAAGGTCCTCGGGCAGGCTGGCGTGCCAGTCCTGCGCTTCGGATTCTCCGGGCTTCGCAGGCGTGGTGCCGTCTCCCTGGGGCTGCCCATCCCCCAGGAGGCTGCTGTTGAACGCAGGCGCGGGAGAACTCTTGCCGTCGGGGGAAGCGCTGCTTCCCTGGGGCTTGTCTCCCTGCGGCGTGGGGGTGGAGGGCGTGGCGCCCTGGGCCTCTGACGCGGGCGCGGCAGGCGGAGTCCCAACCGCATCTCCCTGACCGCCGTTTCCGGTGGGTGCCTGCGACGGCGCGGCCGGGGTGTTTTCGAGTTCCATCTACGATCTCCTTCCCTTGAGGGTTCTCGCCGCCTCCTGCGCGGCCTCCCGCGCGGCAACGGCCATGAGCTTGAGGTAGAGCCCGGGCGCGGCCATGGACATCTCGGCCTCGCGGGACCTGGCGTAGTCGGCCAGGGCCGCGTTGGCGTAGACCTGCGCCCCGGTCACGAAAATGGGCGCTGGAGTCGCCTGCCCACGCCAGTGCCAGAGCACGCGCAGGCCCTCGGGGGTGGACATGACCGCACGCAGGTCCTCGAGGTAGCGCGCGAAGTGCGGCGCCTCCTGCGGGTCCATGTCTCCGGTCCATTCGTCCTCGCCCCCGAACACGTCGAGCCCCAAGACCTCACCCATGATCTTCAGCTCGGTGTCGATATCAGCCATGCTTGAAACTCCAGTCGGCGGCCGTCGCCCCGCTCAGCCCCAGAGGCTCGCGGATGACGACCTTGATGTCCTTGGTCTGACCGCAGCGCGGGCACCGGAGACGGTTCATGGCCTCGGACGTGGTCCAGACCTCTCGGCAGACGCCGCAGGTGCAGCGCTTTTCGACCGTCGTGCTCACTGCGGCCCTCCCTGCATGACGGAGTCGCGCAGTTCTGTGAGGGCATTGCGCCCCTCCATGTTCGCTCCGGAAAGGTCGCGAGCGGCCTGCACAGCGGCCATGCCCTGCTGCATAGCGGCGGCCTGCTGCGCCTGCTGCTCGCGGGACTGCCTGATATCGGCCACGGCACCGTCGGAACGCACGAGGTCTGCCGGCGTGCCCATGATGTCCGCGAGGTCGTCCACGGCCTGATCGAGGTCGATCTTGTCCATGATCTCCGGATGCCCCGTTGTCTGCGCCACCTGGCTGGACACGGCGACAAGCTGTGTGATGGACTGCGCTCCCGAGAGCTTCTGCGCCTGCGAGAGCATGGACACGTACTCGATGACGAGCTCGCCGCCCTGCACTGCGTAGGTCGCGACCGCGCGAGGCTGCCTGGGGATACGTCCCTGGCGCTCCATCAAGCGGTAAAGCCTGATGATGAGCATGCCCAGAAACTCGGACTGCAGCCGCTCCACGATGGGACCGAGCATGAGCAGCTTCTCGGCCTGCTTCTCCATGATCTCCGTGGCCGTGACGCCGGAGCGCTCCATGCTCGAGATCATCAGGAAGAGGTCGTTGAAAAACCCGGAACGGATCTGGTTGCGCACGTCCTCGATCACGGCCGTGACCTCGGCGATGGACACGCGCGCCTCGTAGAGAGGAGCCAGGCCGTCGGCCTGCTGCGGGTTCACATAGTTCTGCCCGCCCGGCACGAGGTTCAGCCTCTTGGCGAACTTCGAGGGCACGCGCATGGGCGGCCGAAGCCCCAGGTGCACGGCCTGCAGCCGCCCCTTGGCCATCTCCTGCAGCATCTTCACGTCGGGCAGCACGGTCATGCCCGGGCCGCGGCCGTATTTCTCGGAACCGGTCACGTCCCACCGCGGGCAGAGGAATGGAAACTCGTTGAACCCGGACTCCTCGAGGAGGTCTTCGTCATCGTCATCGGCTCCGGTGGAGATCACCGAGTACAGTGCCCACGGCATGTTCCGCGACCCGATCTTCCCGGGAGAGGCATCGGCACGCGGCAGGACGAGCCGAACAACCTCGACCTTCTCGTCTCCTCCCGATCCCTTCTTTCCCCCGCTGTCCTTCAGCTTTTCGCGCATCTTCGGGGGGAGCTTCTCCTCGCCCCACTTGTCCGCGATCTGCCTGAGCGTCATTTCGCGACGCACGGCCACGGTGTTCACACGGCCCTGATGGTCGCAGGCCCAGGAGAACTCGCCCGCGGTGTAGGTGTGGAACCTGGCGCCCCAGGTGGTCCCGTGCTCTTCCGAGGCCTCGGAGAACATGCAGGCCGAGGCGAATCCTCCGAGCTCGAGGTAGAGCGCGTGCGCGCACTGGTAGAAGTTGGACCGGGCGAGCTCTGCGTAGAGGACCTGCTCCACTGCGTAGAGCCATGCCCTGACCCCGTCCGCCTCGCGCAGGGCGTCGTCACGCACGCCCAGGCGGAACCACGGCTTTGCCGGGCTGGTGAGTCCGCCCATGAGCCCAGCGGCGAGGATCTGGTGGGCGCGCGTGGCCGTGGAATCCACGATCTTGCCCATGCGCTTGCCGCCGTCACCGGGCTGATCTCTTCCCGCCCACCTTCCGCGGTCAGGGCACACGTAGTCCGAGACGTCCTGCCAGTGATCGTCCCAGGACTGCCGCGCGGCTTCCAGTTCCGCGACTTTGTCCAGGACCTGCTTGCGCGTGAGGGACATGCGTCCTCCTACTCCCCGAGCAGGGTCTTCTTCTGCGTGGTGGCCTGCGAGGTGTCTCCGAGCGCTCCCGTCAGGATGGTCGATTCACGACCCCTCGCCTGCGCGGCTGCCTTCTTGGCGTCGGACCTGGCAGTGCGTTCGGCCTCTGTCTGACCGTCAGTTTCGGTCGGGACCTCGGGCGCAGGCGCCGGCGTGCTGATCACGGCCGGTGCCTTTGCCTTCGGCGGTGAGAAAAAGCTACCCATGGGACGCCTCCTTGAGGAGTTCTGCGGTGATGTAGTTGACGGCCAGGCCCTCGGTGCGGCCAGCGTGCTCAATCCATGCGCCGCCAGGCAGCACGCCGAGCGTCTGGAACCCGAGACGCCGACCGAACGACAAGGCCGGGGCATTGGATTCCGGGAGCATGCCGTAGACCGTCTGATAGAGCGGACGCCCATCGCGACATGGCCATGCGAGCAGGCTCTCGAGGAACAGGCGCGCCAGCGGCAGGGCGTGGCGGCGGCCGTGGCGGAAGAAGCAGAAGTGGATGCGCACGGCGCGCCCGGCCTGGTCGGTGAGCCAGGACATGGCCGCCGGGAGCCAGTCCCCGCCACCTGGATAGCCGACATAGAGCTGCGCCCGCGAACGCATTGCCGCGTCGAAGGTCTCGGCGTCGCGGATATCCCCCTCGTAGAAGACGGATGGCACGAGACCGTCTCGCTCAAGCATGTCCCAGAGGAGGCGCGTGATCGGCTGCGTGCACTCGCCGCAGACGTGCAGGATGGTGTAGCCGTCAGACCCACGCATGGGCATCGTCCTCCCCGAACATGTCGTAGTCGCCACGCGCGCGTTGCGGCATCTCTTCTGCGCCGACAGGCCTGACCCTGGACACGTCCTCTCCGGACATGACGAGGTAGCGGGTTGCATCCATGAGGTGGTCGCGCTCCTTGACCACCCGACCGTTCTCGTCACGGCGATAGAGGCGGTACTCCGCGAGCCAGGAGGCGAGACTCGCAAAGACCTTCAGCCTGCCGGTGGAGAGGAGGCTCCACACGCGGTAGATGCCCGCCTCCACGGCGTTGTCGGCGGGCGCGAGGTCGAGGCCGAGCCCGAGGTAGATGTCCATGAGCCTCCTGCCGTCTGCCTGGGATCGGCCCCGGCTGGCAGGGTCGATGACCCCAGGAATCCAGTCTCCAGGAGCGCGCAGGCCGTGGGCTTGGAGCTCCGGCTCTGCCTGCCCCCGGTAGTGCTCGGCGTAGAGGTAGATGACGCCGGTATCCCGGTCCCATGCGCCCCATACTGCGGCTGTTCGGTTCCAGCCCACGTCCAGGCCGTAGGCGCGCGGCCAGTAGTTCGGGATCTCGAAGGGCGCCACCGTGATCTCGGTCTCGGGCACCGGATAGATGGCGCCCGCGCCGAGTTGCGGCACGCCCCGCGCCCTCGCCTCGCGCAGATGTGGCGGGGTCTGCTCCCAGAGTTCGCGCTTCTGCGCGGCCGAGAGATGCGGCACGTCGTCCCAGGTTGCGGTGACGAGGTACTTTCCGGGCGCGACCAGAGGCATCAGGACACCTCCTGCGCAGGATCTTCCGGGACCTTTCCGTCTGGCATGAACTGCAGGACCACGTCCGTGAGGCCCATGAGCGGGGTGAAAGTCAGGAGCACGAGGCCGTCCGTGGTCATGGTGCGCATCAGGCACTCGGCGTAGACGTCCATGGGCGGCTCTTCGTCGAGCCAGATGATGTCCTGCTCCGTGCCCTGAAACGCCCGGCGCTTCTGGTCGTAGGACTTGAACTTGCAGATGGAGACGCCGCCCGAGGCGTGGCGCACGTGCACGGCGTCGACGGCATCGGCCACGGCCCCGCCACGGCGCACCACGCGCACGATCATCTCCCCGGGGATGAGGCCCGTGCCCTCCTGACCGGGCTCGCCGAGCAGCTTCTTCTGCACGATTTCGCGCACTGATTCTGTCGTGTCGCCGCAGGCCCAGGCTCGCACGGTGTGCACGAAGCGGCGGCCCTCCCACCAGTCTGGGTAGAGGCCGGTCAGGTGGAGGGCCATCTCGTAGCCGCCCACGCCCTCGGTCTTGCCAACGCGGTTGGCGGCCAGCATGAGGCGCTGACGGCAGATGGACCCGGCGCTGAAAAATTCCATGTGGCGCGGATAGAGCTCGCGCCGCAGCGGTCCTTCGTCCGGGTACATGGTCGCGATCTTGCGCATCTTGTTGCGCCTGGATATCTCCCTGACCATGGCATAGGCGCGCTCCTGCTCCTCGCGGGTCAGAGCGGCGAACGCCTGCGGGGAGACGTCGGGCATGGCCATCAGCTCGATCACTGCGGCCTCCCGACCGTGGAACCCACGAGCGCGCAGAATGCGCCCGAGAGTTCGCCGTCGCTCATGGTCTTGACGTCGAGCTCGCCCTTGACGTTGGCGTCGACCTTGTCGGTGAACATGGCCAGGTGTCGTCCGAGGAGCTCGAGGGCCTTCAACTTGTCGCAGGTCTTGAGGCCGAGCGACCCGCCTTCCTTGGTGCGCGTTTCCCTGACCTCGGACACGAGCGCCGCCTCGTCTGCGGTCAGCTTCTCGCTGTCCTTGAGTTCAACGCCGCCCGGGCCCCACTTCATGACCCGGCGCGGGTCGCCGAACGCCACGCGGGCGAGCTCTGCGACCACCATGTCCTGCGTCACCTCGGTGCGCTGCTGGCGGGCTGCCATGGCCTCGCGTACGGCCTTGGCGACGTTGGGCTTGGCGAGGAGGTCCACGGCCGTGCGGTCAGCGCGGCGCGCGCTGTACCCGGCGCGGATTGCGGCCTGCGTCCCGTTGAGGTCCACAAGGTATTCGCTCACGAAACGCGCCTGCGCGGCGGTCATGGGCGTGTCCTCGGTGATCTTGTGGGACATGATCAGTCCCTCGCCCCGTGCTGCTTGGCGCAGGCCACGGCCTGGGCATTGAGGCGGTCGTAGAGGGCGGAAATGTCGGCCTTGGCCTCGGCCAGCTCGCTTTTTCTGGCCATGTCCTCCCACAGCGTCTCGCGCAGGGCGTTGACGTCGGCGCGCAGCCCCGTGAGGGTCGCCTTGAGCCCCCAGATGGCGATGGCCAGGAGACCGTTGAGGAGCACGGACACGAGCAGGATGGGGAGCGAGCTTTCGGCGATCATTCCGTGCCTTCCTCGTGGATGGACTGGCAGCGTATGCACCGGCTGCATCCCTGGACGGCCATGATGCGGTCGAGCGGGATGGCGTCGCCGCACTCGCGGCAGAGGGGCGTTCCTGACACCCACATCGGTCCCTCGTGGTCCGTCTCGATCATCCGCTGCCGCCGCGCCATGGCCTCGGCCAGGACCAGCGACTCTGCCGCCTGGGCATCGTCGATCACGTCGGCCATGCTACCCGGCCTCCTTCCTGCCGCCGAAGTTGAGCTTCACGGCGCCCTTGTCGAAGGCGCTGCGGCCAAGGAAGTAGTAGCCGTAAACCCACCCGCCCATCTCGGTCAGCGTACGGAGCTTGTCCTCGGGGACACCGGTGGCGAACACGCCGACCATGATCGCCACGGTGATGCCGAGGAGGCAGAGCGGGCGCACGTTCTTGGCCAGCCAGGAGTCGGACTTCATGTCCGCCTCGTGGCGGCGCGTGAGCTGTTCCTGAAGTCCTGCGGAGTAGGAGTTGAACGCCTGTTGGAACTGGAGTTGGATGTCAGCCTCGGCTTGGATGCGCGCGATGGCCTTCTCCGGATCCTGCTCTCCGGTCAGCGATGTGGCGATGGAGACGGCCTTGTCGGCCACCTCCCCCGCCTTGTCCCCGCCTATCCAGCGCGTGATGGTCGGAACGATCCCGGCCAGCGCTGTGATGATGGTGATGGGGTCCATGCCCCTACTTCCCCGTGACCTTGGAGCGGATGTCGGCCACGGTCTTCTGGGCCTGGGCCTTGATCTCCTCACCCTTGGCCTTGACGTCGGCCTCGATCTCGACCGCGCGGGCCTTGATCTTCCGGCGCAGGAACCAGCCGACGATGCAGAGAATCAGGACGATGGCGATGACGATGTAGATGCCCATACTTGGCCCTCCGTTTTCCCACGGAGGTTAGCACTGGTGTTTTCACGACGATGAGCCAGGGCAGAACCAGGGCAGAGCCAGGGCAGAGCCAGGGAGGGGGTTGACAGGGTTTCAGTGTCAGGCGCTTTGGTGATTTCTCCCCCGGTACCACGCCCACAGTTCCGCAGCCTCGGCCCTCGCGACGTTGCGCTCGTCACGCACGATGGGAGCCCCCTCATCCTCCCACGCGATCAGGGTCTTTTTTCCGACCTTGAACTCTTCCCCGATGACGCTGTGCCCCACGAGGATGCGGATCGGCCGCGGTATGGCATCCTTCCCCGTGCTCATGCCCATATCCCGTTACGCATGCGTGCGGACAGTTCTCGCGCCCGCGCTCCGACCTGGCTTGCCCACAGGCTGTCCAGCATCTCGTCAGCCGCTGCGCGGTAGTCCCCTCTCTCGGCCGCAGCCAGCATCCGTCGAAACCCGGCGAGCTTTCCGGAACCCATGTTGAAAGCCATGTCGGCCAGCACGAGGAAGCGCGCGTTGTCGAGCGTTTCTGACCAGGGCCAGCGGCGCAGGATTTCTCCTACCGCGTCCTCTACCTGGGAGCGCAGAACGTCTCGCGCCTGCGTCTCTCCCCACTCCATGCCAGCCTCGCGCAGGGCGTCGCGCAGAGGTTCCCCCGTGAGATGCGCCGTAACCGGGCGCAGGGAGGTCGGAATGAACTCCCGATGTGCCTCGAGGTTGCAACCGTAGCCGATGGAACAGTGCCCCGTCGGGCAGAGGTAGGGGCGCGGCTCGAAGCCTTCTTCAACCGCGGCCCTGTCTGCCAGCGCTCCGATGATCTCCTGTCGTCTCAACTCGTCCATTTCCGCCCTCTCCGTTTTTCATTCCCTGTGCCCACACATCCGCGCCGTCTACCGGGGGATGGCAGGCTCTGCACACCCATGATCCTCCGGCCGTGCGCCAGAACTCCGTCCCGCCGCAGCTTCCGCAGGTCATGCCACATCCAGTCTCAGTTGATCGTCGAGCACGCGCACACTGACCCTGGCCTGCCCAGGAGAAG
Source organism: Desulfovibrio sp. X2 (assembly GCF_000422205.1). Lineage (NCBI taxonomy): Bacteria > Pseudomonadati > Thermodesulfobacteriota > Desulfovibrionia > Desulfovibrionales > Desulfovibrionaceae > Desulfovibrio > Desulfovibrio sp. X2. The sequence goes on along the minus strand of NZ_ATHV01000019.1, from coordinate 65,360 downwards.
CGACCGGGCCACGCACAAGGGTGATCTGGTCAATCTGCGAATCGTCGTGCCACACCCCGGCCTCGGTCATGGCGTCGAGCAACGCCTTAAGGCTGTTGTCGATGTCGCGCGCTCTGCGGTCCGGTGCCACGAGGACCACCTCGACGGCGAGACGTCCGGCCAAGCGGCAATGAGCGGGCAGCCGCTTGCCCACTTCCACGGCCACGGCCTTCTTGTACTCGCGTCCGGCCTTCGAGATGAGCGTGGCTACCCGTCCCCCCATGACCACGCGGCGCCAGTAGTGGTTGACCGAGGGAGGCCACGGGAGGATGAGGCCGATGATCATGCCGGGCATGCTGTGCTCCTGCGTTGCTTGTTTCGTCCCATCGTGCCGCGCCTCCCTGGCCATCCACTGAGCGAGCCCGCCCGCCTCTCGTACTTCTGCTGCCGTGACCATGGCGCTCCTCCGAGTCCCGGGGTGAGCATGCACCCACCCCGGGGATATGATCAGGCCTCGGCCTTGTTGCAGGTGTAGATGGGGCTGACCCTGGTCCGGCTGTGCAGACCGCACCGGATGGTCTGGTACACGCCCTCCTTCTTCGCCTGGGCGTGCTTGCATTTCTGGCAGCTCACGATAGGACGCCCCTGGGAAGAACGGTAGCTGTCCTCGCGGTGCCACCGCGTGATGTAGTTCTCGGACATGGTCTTCTCCTTGTCGGTTGTGGACTACGCCTCGGCCTTGCCCTCGACGCCGCGCATCATGCGGTGACGCGTGCGAGCCTGAAGCTCGCCGAGGCATATCCTGGCGTGGTCCAGCGCGGCCGCGTTCTCGGTACAGGCGAACGGCACGGCCTGGAAACCCTCGAGGCGGTCGATGACGATGGCGAGCAGGGCCTCGTTGGTGATGCCGGGGTGGTCGAGGCTGACGAAGACGAGATGCTCGATCTCGTCCAGGCCATCCTTGCCCGGGTAGATTATCTCGTACTCCTGCTCCGCGCCGCCCGTGCCGACCTCGCCGAGTGCCGTGATGACAGGCTGCCGGTCGCCCTCGTGGACGTGATGCGTCGTGATGGTTCTCATGGTCTTTCTCTCCTTCCGGTTATGGTTCATCCCTCGGCCGCCATGGCCTGGGCATAGGCGTCATAGTCATTGTCCGCGCTCCCTCCCTCGGGCATCTCGCTGCCCGGGCCGCGGTACTCGCCCTGCCGATGGCACTTCGGGTCGTGCCGCGTGCCGCGCGTGCGCTGTCCCCAGTCCGTCGCGTCCGCATCCTCCGCGCCCTGTCCCGGCGTCTCTGGCGCGATCTTCCCCAGGTGCACCGCATGCCCGCCGTCGTCGGGATGCGCAGGCGCTCCGCTTGGCTGCCACCCGCGCCACTTCTCCGGGGCCACCTCGGGGTACGGAAGAGGCCGGCCGCCGATGATGGCCATGACGTTGGCCGCGTGCTTCCTCGAGCGCTCTGGACCGCAGAAGCGCCCAGCATGCTGATCAACGGCCTTTCTTTCGGGAGGCCTGTACGACTCCCGGTAGGCGCGCAAGACGTCGGCCGACTTGGGGAAAGTCCGGCACGCCTGGCGGGCGAGGCAGATGCACTCGCGCAGCACGTTGTCGTCCGTGATGTGCAGGCGCAGGTCACGCCACCACGTCTCGGCGATGATCTCAATCTGCTCCTGGGGGAGGCGCGCGAGGTAGACCGTGTTGAGGCGCACGACCTCTGCCGTGACGGTGATCTGGTTCAGCATGCGATTTCTCCCTCTGCAGGCGGCTGATTGCCGTTCTTCTGCGCGGCGTCGTACTCGAGCAGGCGCGCGGCCATCTGCCGCTGCTCCTCGCGCTCGCGCTGGTAGGGGGTCATGGGCGGGGTGGTTGAACCGGAGCCCATGGGAATGGCTCCGGGGACGGGCTCGCTCTCCTCGTCCTCCCACCGCCTTCCGGTGATCCATCCCTGGGCCATCTTGGGGGTTCGGCCTGCGGCGATGAGCGCGGGTCGTTCGGCGGCCTCACGCTCGGCCGCGGTGACGATTTGCTGGCAGATGGAATCCGTGAGCTCCGGGATGTCGATCCAGGCGTCAGCCGCCCGCCGTTTATCCCGCTTGTAGTTGAAGGCCGACCAGAATCGCTCGAACCAGGCCAGACGCTTTCCGGTCAGCTTCCGCTTCTTGGCCGTGAGGAAGAATTCCACTTGCGCTGCTGTTTGCGCGTGCTGCGCATCGCCAGATGCGCAATGCATTTGGTCTTCTTCTTCCTTCTTCTCTTCTTCCCTTCTTAATCTATCCTGTGCCCTCAACTCGCCCTTCGTAGACTTTTCGTTGTGCCCTTCATTATGCCCTTCGTAGTTTTTTGGGTCTTGATAAAGTTCATAATTATATACAGTTATGAGCATCCCGCGAGTGCCCTTCGTGATGCCGATCATTGTGCCCTTCGCTTGCCCTTCGTCGGACTTTCGTGCGAACCACTCATACGCAGAACGAATTTCCTTAATTGTCGGCCGGATAAGCCTGTATCCGACGTGCCACGACATGGCATCGCGCATCTCTTCGATGGTGGTGTGGAACTGCCCTCGCTTGAGCTTCATCCCGTCACGCCACTCGGCGCGCAGGAGCATCCAATCCCAGAGCTTGGAGTACAGCGGGGGCTTGTCCATCAACTCCGATTCCAGGGTCTTGCGTGCCTTGAGGATGTACCCTCCCTGGATCATGCCCTACGCCTCCCCTGCCATAGCCATGGGGAACCGCTCGGCGATCCTGTCGAGATGTCCCTCAAGCTCCGCGACGCGGCGCGCGAGGGCTGCCTTGTCGCGCTCGAGGCGGATAACCGTGTCCTTGAGGACGCGGACGTGCTTGGTTGGCGAGTAGGCCCCGGACGGAGTGAAGTAGGGAGGCTCTTTCATGCCGCCACCTCGCCGTAGAGACCTGTCTGACCGGCGTTCTCCCATGGGTCGCGAACGGCCACCGGGCTCCATGTGAGGGGGGGGGCATTGCGCTGCCGAGGGTGGTGTCCTCGCTTTCCCCCAGACGCCCCGTATCTCCTCCTGGACGTTCTCTCCTGCACCTCGTGTTTCTTGCGGCATTCTGTGCAGCAGTACCGACGCTGCGGAGGGTCGACGGGCTTGCCGAAGTGCAGGCAACTATTCCGACATGGAGAGCATGTTTTTCCTTTCATTTCTGCCACCTGCGATCACCTCTCCCGGATGCGCGGGCGGGCGCCGCGCAGTAGGCTCTGGATAAGCTGGGGGTTGGCTATGAGCATGGGCACGGCCAGAAGCAGGGCGGCGCGGATGGCTTCCGAACGGTTCGCCCCGGCCGCTCCGGCGGCGCGCAGAAGTTCGTCGTGAAGGTCGTGTGGAATCCAGGCCTCGCATCGGCGGTGCGTGGCGAGAATCCCCTCGTCCTGGGCAGAGGCCCGAGGTTGCTCGAGCTCGAAGACGATGGTGTCGGCCTCGAGCTGATCGCCGTGCGACTTGATGAACCGGGAGAGAATCGACATGACCGACTATGACCTCCGCATGCAATTCGCCCGTGCCAGGGACGGCGACGTCCTCGCCCGTGTGGCCGTGGTCGGCCCGACCGGGGTGACCTTTCGCGTGGTGCGCGGCCCGGGAGAACTGTCCGAGATGGTGGAGACGGTGCTTGACTGCGTCGAGATCGACGGCTGCGCCCGCGTCTGGCTGCCGCTGCCGCTCAACGTCGGAGGGAAGTAGGCCATGGCGCTAGGCCGCCTGGTCCGTCCCGGGGCGTATCAGCGCATGAAGCAGGAGCCTCTTGTCGGCCGGAAAGGTCGCGGGGTCTGCCTCGGCCGCCGCCCGCGCCCGGCGGTACGACGATCCGTGCTGATAGCCAAGGGCCTTGGCGGCGGCCGTGTGGCTGCCGCAGGCCTGGCGCAGTGCCTCGAACAACTCGGGGAGGGGATTCGGATTCGTGCTTTCCATGGCCCACCTATAGCATCGTGCGCTAGCAGGTCAATAGCGATTTTTGGGCTGTCGCAGAGCCGATAGGTGAGGCAGAACCAGAGCATGACAGACCCCATGCAGTATGAGCGGAGAGCGGTGAAGGTAATCGCCGAGATAGCCGAAGGCCGCTCCATGTCCCATTCCGAGCTCGCCCGGGCGGCGTTCGGCGCGGAGCCGAAGAAAATTGTGCGATGGGCCAACATGCGCAATCCCCGGAAGGACACGGGCAAGGCGCAGGCCCTAACCGTGGCCGACTTCGCCGCCCTGTCCATGGCCCTCGGGGATGATCCCGCGACCATGGCGTTCAAGGTCGAGAAGGCATGACGCAGTACACCCCGGAGCAAATAGAGCTCGAGGCCGTGCGCCAGATCAAGCGGCTGGCCGATGAGCGAGGCATGAAGCAATCCGTCCTGGCGGCCACGGCCTGGCCGGGAGAGGCCAACGCGCCGACGAAGTGGCGCCAGATCAGGAACGGCAGGAAGCAGACGGGAGCGCCGCAGAGGATCACGGTGAGCGAGGCGGTCGCCCTCTGCAATGTCCTGGGCGTGGAGTTCTCGACCATCCTGTTCCGGGCGCAGGAAGCGATCAAGCTGCGGCGGGCGACGCCATATCCGACGGCGGTTGAAGAAAACCGCGAGGAATGGCCCGCGGCTGCTGAAAAGCGGGGACGATACAATGAAAATTGACGGCCTGGGCTATGCCCTGCTTGGAGCGGCGGCATTCTGGTTCTGGCTGGCCGCGAGGGCCGCGACGCCCTGGGCGGTTGTTCCGGCCATCCTCGGGCTCGGCCTCGCTGCCGTCGCCGTGGCGCGGGCGCGCGAGGAGGCGAAAATCTTTCGCGCCATCAAGGACAGGCGGCGAGCCATGCGCCAGACCGGCACCCCTGTCCCCAGCTCGAATGCTCTCCGGGATTTCGCCGACGAGGCCTGGCCGGTCATCGTCTTCTACATGGCCCTGATCGTCTCCGGGATCTTCATCACGGAACTCTTCATCCGGACAGGGATAACGTCGTCGCGGATGTCGTCACTCGAGATCCTGATCGTCTGCGCGATCTCGGTCTACGTGTCGATCCTGGCGGCCATGCGCGCGGATAGAATTCTTGCCTTCCTGCGGAATATCTCCGCCAGGATCGCGGGGAGGAAATGATGCGCTCCTGCTGCCTTCTCATCGCTCTCGTGCTGTTGCCCGCCGCGTCTCACGCGGCCGACATCGCCTCCTGCATGCGCGCGCTCGACGGCGACTCCATCATCGTCGAAGTCCAGGGCCACACGCTCAATGTGCGCTTGCTCGGCATCGACGCCCCGGAGCATGGCCAGGAATGGGGCGAGCAGGCCAAGGCCTACACGCAGAGGTGGTGCGAGGGCGGCCCCATCACCCTCGAGTACGACCTCGAGCGCACGGACCGCTATCACCGTACCCTTGCCTACGCCTGGCGCGGCTCGGACTTCCTCAACGAGGACGTGGTCCGCTCCGGGCTCGCGCTCTCGGTCTACTACAGCCCCAACGGCAAGCACCTCTCGCGACTCAAGGAGGCGGAAGCCCAGGCCAAGACCGACCGCGCCGGGTTCTGGTCAGGGGGCGGCCTCGCCGAAACGCCGCGCAAGTGGCGTCAGGAGCACCGCCGTGAATAAGAACCCGCAGGGTAAGGACGACGAGAATGGTTTCACGGTTGTACCCTGGGCCGACATCCCCCTCGTCCCCTCTCGTCCATCCTCCCCCAATCCCCGCGCGGAAGACACGGATCGCGCCGATAACCATCCCGACAATCCAGCGTCCTAGATCCCGGCAGCCACCGGGCATGTCTATTCGCCCATAGGGCAGCCTATTCCCTTACCCCGTCCCCCAGCGCATGGCGCTACAATCTTCCGCCCCATGCTTTAGCATGATGCGCTATTTTTTTATTGACCACTAGCGCACCATGCTATAGACATGGATCACCACGACGGCAGCGAGTCCGCGAAACACGCCAGGGTGCAGAGCCGTGCGGAGCAGTAGCGGGGCAAGACCGAGGTCGTGGGAAGAGTAGCAAAACGGCAACACAGGAAGGACCCACATGCAGATCACGATCAAGAACAAGTTCGCGGCGATGCTCACCCTCGGGGGAGATACCTCCAAGCTGACCCCGGAAGACGTCGCGGCGGCGGCCAGTTCCTCGGACTGGCGCATCCGCGCGGCGGTGGCCCAGGCCGCCGGGACGCGGGGCATCATGTCGCAGCTCCTGGACATCTTCATGCGTGCCATTGGCGCGTGATTCCACACACCCATGGGGAGAACATCTGCTCCCCATGGGAAGGAGGCCATCCATGAAGAAGCGCATCACCATCGGACATTTCGTGTGCCAGCACTGCGGCGACTCGAATGCTCCGCGACCGTGGGAAGTCCGCGACCTGTTCGGAGGCGTCATCGCCAAGCGCGAGACGGAGCAGGACGCCACCCGCGTGGCCTTCACGGCCGCTTTTGCAGAGCGGATCAACGACCTCGGGCCGGAGGCGGCGTAGCCATGGCCACCATCCACATTTTCGACCAGGGCCACACGCACGGCGAGTGCGAATTTTTCGAAGCTGACCCCCTGCACTGCGGAAAAGGCACATGCGAGCAGGCCGCCGAGCTGCTGCGGCAGCAGGGGATAAGGGATGTCCTGCCCGTCCCCGTCTTGACGCTCGGGAGTGCCCACGGCTGCCCCTTCTGGGAGATGAGCGAAGAGGCGCGCGAGGAGCGAGATGCCGAGGAGGCCTACATCGCGTGGCGCAAGCGCGATGACGCCGACGTGCGCCGCGCCGCGGCGGGGATGTGATGCGCTCGCTGCTCTACGCCCTGGCTCTGGCCGCCGGCATCATGGCGATGACGGCGGCCGGCCAGTGGCTCGTCAGGGGAATCTAGGATCAACAGGAAGGAGATAGATCATGGAAGGGAACACCGCGCAGGCACTTGTGGCCAGCAATTACCAGGGCTGCCACGAGGTGGCCACCATCGACGATTTCGCCACTTCGGCGGCCGTGCTCCTGCAGCGCAAAAAGACGCTGCAGACCGTGATGGAGCAGGTGATGATCAAGGACGAGCACTTCGGCGTCATCCCCGGATGCGGAAAGAAGCCGTCGCTCCTCAAGCCCGGGGCCGAGGCCATCGCCTCCACGTTCCGCCTCTGCCCGCGCTACATCATCACCAAGTCCGAACTCGGCGGCGGCCACCGGGAGTACGAGATCCTGTGCGAGCTCTACAACCCGGCCGGAGGATTCGTCGGCTCCGGCGTCGGCTCGGCCACGACCATGGAGACCAAGTACCGCTTCCGCGTCGGGGGAGGAGAGATCACCGAGGTCCCCGTGCCCAAGGCGTATTGGGACCGGCGCAAGAACGACCCCAAGGGAGCGGCCAAGGTGCTCCGCGACGCGGCCCACGCCGCCGGGATCGAAGGCGAGTCATTCGGCACGCAGAAGGACGACAGCGGACAGTGGATGGTCAGCACGAAGACCGCTGAGAAGGTCGAGCACGACAACCCGGCCGACTACTACAACACCGTCCTCAAGATGGCCAAAAAGCGCGCCTTCGTGGATGCCGTGCTCACGGCGACGGGCGCCTCGGACATCTTCACCCAAGACATCGAGGACATGCCCGAGGTCATCCCGCAGGCCAAGCCTTCCCCCAAGTCCCAGACGCAAGCGCAGGCTCAGCCCACCCCCCAGGAGCAGCAGAACGGCGCGCAGCGAGAGATCAGCCAGCAGCAGATCAAGGCCATCATGGATGCCGCCGAGCGCGAGGGCATCGCCATGTCCGACCTGCTGTCCGATGCCCGCGCCCGCTTCCAGGCCGACGACATCGACGACCTGAGCAAGCTGTGGGCGCACGAGGGCATGCAGCTCCTGCAGGCCATCAACAGCCGCCAGATCGGAACGCCCACGGCCACGAGTCAGATGGACCAGATGCCGCAGGGATTTTAGGAGGACACCATGGAAGACATCAAGCTCACGACCACGCTGCCCGCCATCTCGTTCGACTTCGACGGCCTCAAGGCCTTCGCCGAGGGAATCGTCGAACAGTATCGCGGACTCATCGTGCAGGAGGACCAGATCGCGGGCATCAAGTCCGAGATGGCTGGCCTGAACAAGCTCAAGAAGCAGATCGACGACGCGCGCAAGGAGACCGTCAGGCAGGTGAGCGCTCCCGTCAAGGAGTTCGAGGGCAAGATCAAGGAAATCTGCGCCATTTTCGACGAGGCGTACGGCTTCCTCGGCGGCCAGGTGAAGGCCTTCGAGGACCGCGCCAGAGAGGATAAGCGCCACGAGGTGCAGGTCATCATCGACCACCTGCGCGCGGAGCACGGAGTGCAGCCCCTGGACATCCCCGTCGAGGATCGCTGGCTGAACAAGACCACCAAGCTCAAGGACGTCCAGTCGCAGATCGAGGCGATCATCTTGGACCACCTCAAGGCCGAGAAGGACAAGGCCGCGCTCGAGCAGGCCCGGCGAGACCGTGCCGTCTTCATCGAGGAAAAGTGCGCGAGTCTCGGGAACCTGCATGGGTTCCTCCTGCCCGCATCCTCCTTCCTGCACCTGCAGGATATGGACATCTCCATGCAGGATGCCGCCGCGCAGATCGAGACGGCCTACGCGCAGAAGGCCAAGGATATGGCCGATGCCGCGCGGCAGGCCGAAGAGGCGCAGGCCAGGGCGGCGAGGAAAGACGCCGCGCAGCCTGCCGCCACTCCCTGCCCCACCTCCAGGCCTCAGCCTGTCACCACGTCCCGCCCGTCCGCGCAGCGTGTCGTCCGGACCATCACCATCGAATACTACGCCACGCGCGAGGTCGAGATAGCTTCCGCGCTCAAGACTCTCGCGGCGTCCTGCATCTCGCTGGCAGACGCCAGGAGCAGGGCCGCCTAGTTCCCTCCCCTACCCCCTGACGACGCCCCCGACCGGTTCATCCCCCTGGCCGGTCGGGGGCAAAAACAAGGAGCACCATTATGCCTGCCGCCACCGCCAAGAAGATCACCGACCAGACCGCCCCCGAGGAATCCCACGTCGTGTCCATGGTGTCCGCACGCGGCGCCCGCGACCGCACGCACAAGACTGCGTGCCTGCCCGGCATCCTCTCCACCTTCTTCTCCGGAGTCTCGTTCCCGGTCTGGGACGAGGCCGCGGCCCGGGCCCTTCCCGTCGAGTCCTGCATGTCGCAGTCCGCGGCTGAGTCCATCGCCGCCCTGCGCGCTCTCATCTCCCACCAGGACGCCACCATCGAGGCTCTGCGTCGCGACTACCGCGACCTCGAAGGCGAGCTCGGTGAGGCCTACAGCGAGATCAAGCGCCTGATCGATAAGCCGTCCTACAAGGCCAGCGTGCGCGAAATCCTGGCCGTGGCCGCGCTGCTCGACGGCGACGTGGTCCACGCCGTCGCCCAGGGCATCCGCGATGGTGTGCAGCAGGCGCAGCGGTACGGGGCGCACGCCTTCGAGTGCACGCACAAGCTCCATGCCGCCATCTCCATGGATGCCGATGAGGACACTGGCGAGGTCGTCCAGTCCCTGCACCTCGAGGTGTCCAGCAAGGGTACGGTCAAGGTCGAGTTCGGCGCGGGCAAGCGCAAGGGAGTCAACTGGCTCGACTCGGACGGAGAGCTCGTCATCCCCGACAACCTGGTCAAGTCGCTCCCTCTCTTCCGTGAGCAGGAAGAGTCCGAGTCAGCGCGTGATGCCGCCTAGCATCCATCCCTCACACCTCCCGTCCGAGCGTCGGGAGGCAGTGGGCGATGAACGGAAGTAAGGAGATGGGAATGAGCGACGACAAGTTGGGCCCGTGCCCGGTGTGCGGGAGCGATAATGCGTACGAGCGTAATGAGTGGATTTACTGCGAAGAATGCGGATATGCGGCTGATATTTTGACATGGCCGACTCTCTGCGCCCTCCGCCGCGAGCGCGACGAGCTGAAGGCCCGCGAGGCGCGGCTGCGGGAGGCGTTGCATTGGTGTGTTCAGCTCATCGATACTGTGTGCGGCGTCGGCCCGGATGATCGAGATGAATTCGACAAGGCCTGCGCGGCCCTTTCTCCCTGCGCCCCGTGCCACGCCAAGGACGAGCCCGGGGACTTCGAGGACTGCGAGGCGCGCCGCGCGCAGCAGGCGGAGGGGTAGGCAATGACCATTCGTTTTGCGACCGTCTGCACGGGCATCGCCGCGGCCGAACAGGCGGTGATCCGCGCCGGGCTCCATTGGCGTCCGGTCTTCATGTCCGAGATCGAGCCGTTCCCCTGCGCCGTGCTGGCGCATCGCTTCCCCGGAGTGCCGAACCTCGGCGACATGACAAGGATTGACGGCCGAAAATGGCGTGGGTTGGTGGACCTGCTCGTCGCCGGAACGCCGTGCCAGGCGTTCAGCCTCGCCGGGCTGCGCCGGGGTCTGGAAGACTCGCGCGGAAATCTGACCATCAAGCTCGTGGAGCTCCTGGATGCAATTCAGTCTGCCTCTCTTCTCTGGGAAAACGTACCCGGTGTCCTCTCCGACAGGGGAAACGCCTTCGGATCATTCGTCGGGCTGCTCGCCGGAGCAGACTTCGACGCCGAGCCCGGTCCAAGGCCCCAGATGGGAAAGAGTTCGCCCTTTTGGACTTGGGATCGAGATGCACGGGTCCATGTTCCGAAGTGGCCCGCTTGTGGTTGGGTTGCTGGACCAGCGAGGACAATCGCGTGGCGGTGCCTCGATGCCCAATATTTCGGACTGGCCCAACGCCGCCGCCGTGTGTTCCTTGTCGCGTGTCCTAGAGACGGGGCCGATCCCAGAGAAATACTTTTTGAGCGCGAGGGCCTGCGCCGGGATCATCCGCCGCGCCGAGAGAAGGGGCAAGGATTTGCCCATGATCTTGCGCCGTGCCTTGGAGCAAGCGGCCGGGGAGTCGAGCGCACAGGAGAGACGAGAGGCCAGGACCCGGTAGTCGCGTGCTTCGGAGGAAACAACTCTTCCGGTCCGGTGGACGTGGCCACGGCCAGGAACGCTCACGGCGGACCTCATGGCCGTCTCGACTTCGAGTCGGAGACGTACGCGGTGCATGGCGGCATGCGCGTCCGCCGCCTCACCCCGCGCGAGTGCGAGCGGTTGCAGGGCATGGAAGACGACTTCACACTCATCCCCTGGCGCGGCAGGCCGGCCGAAGAATGCCCAGACGGGCCGCGCTACAAGGGAATCGGGAACTCCATGCCCGTGGACGTGATGGCCTGGATTCTCACGCGCGTGGACGCGGCGTTGACCGCAATCAGAATGCCAGCCGGGGTGCTGGCGCGGGAGGGCGTGGCGTGAGCTACCTCGACTTCATTGCCGCCAAGTGCCGACTCTCCACGCGCATGGGGTTCCACGTCGACCAGGACGAGATCAACCACATGCTCAAGCCCCACCAGCGCGACATCGTGCAGTGGGCCATATCGGGCGGGCGCCGGGCAATCTTCGCGGCCTTCGGACTGGGAAAGTCCTTCATGCAGCTCGAGGTCCTGCGCCTGATCGGCAAGCACGAGGGCGGACGGCAGCTCATCATTGCGCCCTTGGGCGTGCGTCTCGAGTTCCGCAAGGACGCGGCCAAGCTCGGCATCCCCCTGACCTTTGTGCAGCGCACCGAGGACCTGGGCGATGCCGGGATGTACATCACCAACTACGAGGCCGTGCGCGACGGGCGCCTCGACGTGACCGCCTTCAACGCCGTCTCCCTGGACGAGGCGGACGTCCTGCGATCCTACGGGTCGCTCACCTTCCAGACGTTCCTGACGCTGTTCGATTCGGTCCGCTATCGCTTCGTGGCCACGGCCACGCCGTCGCCGAACAGGTTCAAGGAGCTGATCCACTACGCTGGATTCCTGGGCATCATGGACACCGGGCAGGCCCTGACGCGCTGGTTCAAGCGGGACTCGACCAAGGCCAACAACCTCACGCTCTACCCGCACAAGGAGCGTGAGTTCTGGTTGTGGGTCAGTTCATGGGCTGTGTTCCTGCAGCGCCCCTCGGACCTTGGCTACAGCGACGAGGGGTATGCCCTGCCGAAGCTGCATGTGCACTACCACATGGTGCGCTCGTCCTCGGGGCCCACTGCCGACAAGGGCGGACAGATGCGCCTGATCCAGGATGCTGCCCTGAGCCTGGGAAGCGCGGCGCGAGAGAAGCGGTCCAGCCTTCCGGCGCGCATCGAGAAGATGTGCGAGATTCTGCTCGCCGCGCCCGAGGAACACTGCATCATCTGGCATGACCAGGAGGCCGAGCGCCACGCCATCAAGCAGGCCCTGCCCGCGGCCGTCGACGTCTACGGCTCCCAGGACCTGGACGTGCGCGAGAGCCGCGTTGCCGGGTTCTCCGAGGGCGAGTTCCAGTACCTGGCCACCAAGCCGATATTGTCCGGCGCCGGCTGCAACTTCCAGCGGCATTGCGCCATGGCCGTCTTCCTGGGAATCGGGTTCAAATTCAGGGACTTCATACAGGCCATCCACCGCATCCACCGCTTTCTGCAGGATCGGGAGTGCCACATCCACATCATCTACGCCGACACCGAAGCAAGGATCCTCGAGGTCCTGAAGAGGAAGTGGCGGCAGCACGAGGAGATGACGGAGAATATGAGCGAGATCATCCGCAAGTATGGGCTCTCTGCAGTGGACATGGAATCGGAACTGCGCCGGGCCATCGGTGTGGAACGCGTCGAGGCACGCGGACAACTCTTCACGGCCGTCAACAACGACTGCGTGCTCGAGTGCCAGGGCATGGCCGAGACCTCGGTGGACCTGATCGTGACCTCGATCCCTTTCAGCAACCACTATGAGTACACCCCGAGCTACCAAGATTTCGGGCACACGGACGGGAACGGCCACTTCTGGGAGCAGATGGACTACCTGACGCCTGAGCTGCTTCGCATCCTGCGCCCGGGCCGCATCTACTGCTGCCACGTCAAAGACAGGATCCTGTTCGGAAACGTGACCGGGACCGGCGTGCCCACCGTGAGCCCCTTCCACGCAGAGGCCATCTTCCACGCGCGCCGCCACGGATTCGACTTCATGGGGATGATCACGGTCATCACCGACGTGGTGCGCGAGAACAACCAGACCTACCGTCTGGGGTGGACCGAGCAGTGCAAGGACGGCACCAAGATGGGGGTCGGATCACCGGAGTACATCCTGATCTTCCGCAAGCCGCAGAGCGACCGCAGCCGAGGCTACGCCGACGTGCCCGTGGTCAAGGACAAGGGCGAGTGCAGCCGGGCCCGCTGGCAGGTCCAGGCGCATGCCTTCCATCGCTCGTCAGGCGACCGACTCATGACCGCAGATGAGCTCGCCGGGCTTCCTCCTGACCAGCTTGTGCAGGCCTTCACCGAGCGCAGCCTCCAGTCCGTCTACGACTACGAGGAGCATGTGCGCATCGGAGAGGCCCTGGAACTGCGCGGGGCTCTTCCCGCGACGTTCATGGCCATCGCTCCCGGCTCCTGGCATCCGGACGTCTGGCACGACGTCGTGCGCATGCGCACGCTCAACGGATCGCAGTCTCAGCGCGGCCTGGGACAGCACGTATGCCCCCTGCAGTTCGACATCGTCGACCGGCTGGTCGAGCGCTACAGCAATCCAGGAGAAGAGGTCTTCGATCCGTTCGGCGGCCTCATGACGGTCCCCTACCGGGCCATCAAGCTCGGCCGCCGCGGTCGCGCTGTGGAGCTCAATGCCGACTACTGGCGCGACGGCGTGAAGTACTGCCGTGCCGCCGAGCAGGACGCAACGGCTCCGAGCCTCCTGGACTTCTGCGGCGGGGGGAAAGAAGCCGCATGACCACCCTCCGCCGCCCACACGACCCATGGCAGGACGAGCGCGAGAACCCGCCAAAGTCGGCCGTTCGTCCCGCCTTCTGCCGCTCTGCCTGCCCGCTGTGGACCGAAAACGGCTGCCCTGTCGGCAAGGCCAGCGGGCACACGGCCCTCTGCGCCCACACCGTGGCCAATCTGCGGCGCCACAACGCGATGAGGGAGAGCTTCTAGTGGACCTCCGGACATCGGCGGAACTCGCGGTTCTCCTGCGATTGAAGACTCCGGGTGCGGCCGAGAAGAAAGCACGCGAGCTCGGTGTTTCTCCCTATGCCTTCGGCCGCGGTCGGGGAAAGGGGAACCGTTGGGACTGGATCGAGGTCCAGGAGGCCTTGCGGGCGACGCGCGAGAAGCGGCAGAAAGCCCCCATGGCATCCTCCGCGGCTGGAATCATCGGCCGCCCGGTCGCAGAAATCATGGCCGAGTTGACGGGCGCTTCCCCCAGGCAGTAGAAACCACCGATGTCCATCGAGCATCGGCCTGACCGCAAAAGCCCATGGCGCGTCGTGTGGCGCAACCCGATCACGGGAAAGCGTGAGCACAAGGCCTTTGGCGAAAAGGCCGAAGCCCTCAAGTTCGATTCTCTCATCAAGCACCGCATCAAGTTCGAGCCCGAATCCTTCGACGACGGGACAGAGCCAAGGCGCGACGCCTTGACCCTGGACGGGCTCGTGCTGCTCTACCTGCGGGACAAGAAGATGTCTGACCTGGACACCCGCAAGACGCTCTGCCACGTCAAGCCGCTCCTCGAGGCTGTTGGGCGCGTGCTCGTGTCCACCATGACGGTTCAGGACATGCGGCGCGGGGTGTCCGCGCTGAAAGCGACAGGGATCAAGCAGGTCACGATCAATCGAAGGGTCTCCATCGTCAAGGCGGCCTTGAACTGGGGCGAGGATAACGGCGTGATCGAGCACAACCCCGTCCCCCGCTTCTCATTCCCTCGCGGAGACGAGACGCGCATACCTCCGCCGACTCCGGCAGAGATCGAGCGGATCATGATGGTCACGCCGGAACATGTCCGGCGTGTCGTCATCCTCGGGGCTGCGCTCGGAGTGCGCATCGGTCCGTCAGAGTTGTTCGCATTGCGATGGGAGAATGTGGACACCTCTTCCGGAATGGTGCGTGTGACCGCCGCCAAGAAGAACAAAAAGCGCCCATGGCGAGATCTGTACATCCGGCCGGAACTTCGGCCATTGCTGGAGGCATGGGAAAGACAGGATGCGCTGGACAGAGCAAAGCACGAGGAGCACGGCAAGTCGGTCGATGGACGTTACGAGCACCTCATCCATTGGCGCGGGCATCAAGTCTCCTCCATCAAGACGGCATGGTGGTCGATGTTGAAGCGAGCCGGAATCACACGCCGCATTCGCCCCTACGACCTGCGCCACGCATTTGCCACCTACGCCCTGGATGCAGGAGCCGACCCCAAAGCCGTCGCCGAGGTCATGGGGCATGCGGACATGGCGATGGTCCATCGGCACTATCAGCACGTCCTGGAGAGGCAGCGCCGTGACGCCCTGGAAAAGGCCCCTCTTCCCGGGGGACATTCCGGGGGACTCGCGGGGGACTTTTCGGGCACTTTTGACGCCCCCGACGAAAATAAAATTCAGTAAAAACAAGACTTAATATGAAAGCCTGCGCGTTCGCAACGCGTAGGTCGAGAGTTCAAATCTCTTCGTCTCCACCAGATAAATCATGGGGTTAGGCTGCAAGGCCTGACCCCTTTTTCATTGCAGGCATACCGGGTGGCCCCATGACGAAACAGCCCTGCCAAGGCGTTCAGCACCCAGGCCGGAGCCCGAACAGATCCTCCGGTCCAGAGCGGCTTCACAGCCTTCGGACAAATCTTTCCGCCTTCCCCGGCGTGTTTATTTTCCGGCCCAAGGCCCCCCATTCCTTTTGCACCCCCGGACGAGTTCGCGTATAGGCCGGAGAGACCACTGCACAGCGCTTTCGCGGCCTTCCCGTCTCCCTGGAAAGACGGAGACGGCCGGGTGAAACGTCCGAGGAACAAGCGCGCGATGATGGACGACGACATTCCCGCCCCGAAGATCATGGGCATCTTCTCCGAGCGCGAGAAGAGCGGTCCGCCGACGATCGGCACCGTCTTCTGGTTCGCGCGCGAGGACGAGGACGGGACCATGGCCGTGCGGCCGCTGGACGACAACTTCATGCCCGCGGGCGAAGTGGAGCACTTCGAGCGCGAGGCCTTCCTCAAGCGCTTCTTCCTCGAGCCGGAGCTGTGGTACCGCCACGTCTCGCAGCGTCTGGCCCAGGGCGACTACTACCGCAAGAAGAACCTGCACATAGAGGCCAAGATCGAATACAATAAGGTCCTGGCCATCGACGAGGAGAACGTGCGGGCCAACTTCGGCCTCGGGCTCACCTACCTGGCCATGAACGAGCTCGAGAAGGCGAGCTACGTCTTCGAGACCATCGTCAGCCTGGACGAGGCCTTCACCCCGGTGCACAAGCACCTCTTCAACGAATTCGGCATCGCCATGCGCAAGAAGGGCATGTTCGAGATGGCCCTGCGCTACTACGGCCGGGCCATAGGCGTGGCCCCGGACGACGAGAACATCTTCGTCAACGTGGCCCGCGCCTGCCACGAAAAGGGCGACGTGGAGGCCGCGCTGGACGCCCTGCGCAAGGCGCTGCAGCTGAACCCGGCCCATCGCGAGGCCGGGGCCTTTCTTGACTACCTCTTCAAGCACGGCGTCATGCCCAAGGACCAGGCCCTGCGCGAGTTCTTCGCCGCGGTGCGCGGACCGGCCAGGAAGACGGGAGCCGCCCGCGCGGACCGGGCCCTCCCGCAGGAACCCCGCTCTGCGTCCGAGGCCGAATCCCCTTCCGAGGCCGCGTCCAGGTCCAAGGCCTCTCCGCCCTCCCGGGACTGACCGACCGGGGAAACGCATTCTCTCGGCTCCGGCTGCCGGCCGTCCAGACCTTCCGGCTGCACACGATTCGCTGACGCCCCCATCCTCAGACCGCTCAAAACGTGCCGGGTGCAAGGAGCAGGTAAAAGCCGGGCCCTCGCGCAGTTCTCCTTCGCGAGGGCCCGGCTTTTTCGCGGCGACGCCGCAGACGGCGCGTTTTCAGCTGTCCGAGACCTAGTCGTCGTCGACCACGGACTCCGAGCGCCGCCGGGCTTCCTGGCCCTGGGCGCTGGGCAGCGCGGGCACGCTCCATTCCTCGCCCGTGAGCAGGCTGTAGAGCTTGCGCGCCTCGAGAAAGGCGGGATTGCGGGTCAGGGCCTGGCGCACCGTGGACAGGGCGTGCCCCTTGTTGCCCATGAAGTAGTGGGCCTTGGACATGTTGAAGTAGACGTTCTCGTCCTCGGGGGTGAGCTTGACCGCCTGGTCGTAGGCGTGCAGGGCGCCCACGTTGTCTCCCTCCCGGCGCAGCCGGACGCCGAGGGTGTTGAAGGGGTTGGGCGCGCCGCTCTCGTACTTCAGGATCTCGATGAACAGCTCCTTGGTCTCCTCCAGGCGGTCGAACTGGGCGTGGGTCTCGGCGGCCTTCTTGAGGAAGAGCTTGTAGTTGTCGAAATCGCCCTTGCCCTTGTAGGCGTCGGCCAGGCCCTTGTAGGCCTCGGCGAAGAGGGCGTTGATCTTGACGGCCTTCTTGAAGGCGATGATGGCCTTGCCGTACTTGCGCTTGAACAGGAAGCTGCAGCCCATGTCGTAGTACTTCCTGGCCTCGTCCTGGCCGGAAAGCACCTCCTCGTAGGCCTCGATGGCGTCGTCGAACTCGCCCCGGCTGACCATGTCCCGGGCCTCCTCGAGCTGGATCTCCTCGATCTCGCACACGGCCTCCACGTTCAGGGCGAGCTTCACGTGGCGCTCGAAGGTCTCCATGGAATAGGGCCTGAGGATGTAGCCCGCGCAGCCCGCGGAGATGCAGTCCAGGACCTTGGTCTTCCTGTTCTCCAGGGTGACCATGACCACCGGGATCCGGGTCAGGTTCATGTTCTGGCGCAAGAGACGCAGGAAACGCACGCCGTCCATGTCCGCGAGCGCGCTGTCGCAGAAGATGATGTCCACCCGGTTGCGCGAGAGGTAGTCGAAGGCGTCCGACCCCTTGTCGAAGAAACGCACCACGCGCGGCCCGAAGGCCAGCACGGACTGCTTGTCGCGCTTGGCGTGCGTCTCGTTGTCGGTGAGGATGATGACCGAGTCGAACATACGTCGCTGTTCAGCCGCGGCAGACCATGCGCGCCGGCTGTGCCCCCCATGCCTTCTGATAGTGGGAGTTGCGGACGAAGGCAAGTTCTGCGCATGCAGGCAGAACTCCGGCGCCTGTTCAGCGCTCGGGGTCGTTGCGGCCGTTCGGCGGTCTGCTCGAGCCTCGGATCAGGGAGCGGCCCTGCGTGCGAGCTCGGCGCGCAGGAGCGCGGGCAGGTCGGCGAGCTCGGGCGCGGGCGGCAGCAGCGCGGCCATGCGGCCCACGTAGTCCCGCTCCAGAAAGGCCCTGGCCGAGGCGGCCAGGTTCAGGTCGTGGACCCAGGAGAGCATGAGCAGCTTGAAGTCGTTGCTCCAGCGCAGGTCGGCGTAGCTCGCCAGGCGGCCCCCGCGCAGGTCCGCGAGCATGCCGGGGCTGTAGGCCGTGGGATGCTCCTCCGTGCGCAGGCGCATGAAGGCGGGCTTCTCGCCCTCGGCCGAGAAGTAGTCGAGCATCACCGTGTAGATGTCGAGCTTGTCCGCATCGCGCAGCAGGCGGGCCAGGAAGCCGAGCGGCGTGTCCGCCGCGCGCCGCACGCCGCGCCGGTTGTGCAGCATGATCGCGCCGTAGACCAGGCGGCGCTCCGCCTCGGGCACGGACGCGAGGAAGCCCTGCTCGAGGCAGACGCGCACGGAGAGCCGGGCGTGGTTGGCCGAGGCGGGGTCGTTGAAGGTCTTGTAGCGCGCGTACTGCGTGAAACGCCCCACGTCGTGGAAGAGCCCGGCCAGCAGGGCCGCGCGCCGCGGCACTCCGGCGGAGGCCAGGGCCGCGCCGTGCGCATCCGCCAGCCCCCGGGCCTCGGCATAGACGCGCAGGGAATGGTCGAGCTTGACCTCGTGCGCGTAGTCGTCCCCTTCGCCGCGGAAAAAGCCTCGTGCATAGGCCGCGAAGGCCTCTTCGAAGGGGCGCATGTCCATGTCCGTCTCCTGTCGCATGATTTTTTCACTCCGCTCGAGCGGTGCTTCCGCCTCAGGGCGGTAGCGCGAACAGCCGCTCCCGGCAAGGCTGCAGGCCGCCCGGGAGCGAAGGCAGGGCGGGCCGAAGAGCCTGTGGCGGCCTTGATTTAATCTGAAAAGGCTCTATGTAGAAGGCAGAATTCACGACAGGACGAGGTTCGAACATGCGCGCGCTCATCGTCGAAGACGACTTCACCAGCCGCAAGCTGCTGCAGAAGATACTGGCTCCCTTTGCCGAATGCGACATCGCGGTCAACGGGCAGGAATCCGTGGAGGCCTTCACCCAGGCCCTGGACGAGGAACGTCCCTACGACCTCATCACCATGGACATCATGATGCCGGAGATGGACGGTCAGCAGGCCCTGCGCCTCATCCGCCAGGTGGAGAAGGAGCGAGGCAGGCGCGGCGAGGACGAGGTCAAGGTGGTCATGACCACGGCCCTGGACGACCCCAAGAACGTGGTCGAGGCCTACTACAAGGGCGGAGCGACCTCCTACATCCCCAAGCCCATCGACAAGCACATGTTCCTGCATCTCCTGCGCAACCTGGGCCTCATCGAGTAGCCGCCGCGGCACGCATCCGGACGCCGGTTTCACCGGCGCGTTCCGCACCGAGGGCCCCAGGCGGCGGCCCGAGGCCCCCAGAGCATCCACGAGTCCATCATGTCATCGAAATCCATTTTTCTCGTCATCGCCGCCCTGCTCGCGGCGATCTGCCTCGCGGCGCCGCAGGGCGCAGAGGCCTCCCGCCTGGGCGGCGGCAGGTCCTTCGGCGGCGGCTCGGGCTACAGCCGTCCGGTTCCCTCGCCCTCGCGCGGCTTCTCCCAGCCCTCCTCGCCCGGTGGGATGTCCCCCGGGGGCCAGGGCCAGAGCATGCCCATGCGCCGCGGCATGAGCCCGTTCGGCGGCATGTTCTACGGCGGGCTGCTCGGCTCCATGTTCTTCGGCCACCCCTTCGGAGGCGTCGGCGTGTTCGACATCCTGATCATCGGCATGCTCATCTGGGTGGTGGTGCGCTTCCTGGGCTCGCGCGGGCGCAGGGGGCCGACGGACCGCCACTACGGCAACAACAGCCACGGCGGCATGGAGAGCGACGATTTCGAGTCCGGCCAGGGATACGGCCGCGACGCCCGCTACCGCGCCGCGGAGCAGGCCTGGGACGCCCTGCGCTCCCCTTCCGAGCGGCGCGGCCCGGAACTGGGACAACAGGCCGACGTGGCCGAGGGCGTGCATCTCCCCGCCGGATTCGACGCCGACGAGTTCATGAAGGGCGCCAAGATCGTCTTCGCCCGCCTGCAGGAGTCCTGGAGCGGCCGCGACCTGGACGACATCCGGGAGTTCACCACCCCGAACATGTACGGCGAGATCGAGCGCCAGGCCAAGGATGACCCCACGCCCGCTCCCACGGACGTGCTGGTCATCAACGCGCGCCTCATGGAGGTCAAGCAGCAGGGCCGCGCCACCTCGGCCACGGTCTACTACGAGGTGACCATGCGCGAGAACCGCGCCATGGCGACCACGGAGCAGGTGCGCGAGGTCTGGACCTTCGTGCGCGACGAAGCCGACCCCAAGGCCATGTGGAAGCTGGACGGCATCCAGCAGATCGAAAAGTAGCCGGCAGACAGTAGAAAGAAAAGATCAGCAGCCGCAGCCTGCCGCCATCGACCCCGGCAGGCGGCAGGAACGGCGGGTGCAAGCCGTGCGTCAGACGAGAAGAAACCCCTCAAGCTCTCCCAGGGTGCGTTCCGTGGTGAAGAGCGCCTCCAGCCGCCGCCTTCCGGCCTCCCCCATGCCCGCTCGCAGGTCCTGATCGAGGACCAGCCGCTCCAGGTTCGCCGCCAGGGCCGTCGCGTCACGGGGCGGGGACAAGAGCCCCGTCTCCCCGTCCGCCACTATCTCCGGAATATTGCTGCCGCCGAAAGAGGCGATGGGCAGCCGCATGGCCATGGCCTCCACGAGCGTGTAGCCGAAGCCTTCCCAGAGGGAGGAACAGGCCAGCACGTCCAGGGAGGCGTAGAAGCCCTTGATGTCCTCGACGAAGCCGAGAAAGCGCACCACGTCACTGATCCCGAGGCCGTCCGCCTGGCGGCGCAGGTCCTGCTCCAGTTCGCCGGAACCGGCCAGGAGCAGCCGGAAGGGGACTCCCCGCCCCTTCAGCCCGGCCACGGCCTGCAGCAGGTACTCGTGGCCCTTCTGCTTCGTCAGCCTGCCCGCGGCGCCTATGGTCACGAGGCCCGGCTCGACGGGCACCAGGGGCTTCCCCGGCTGGGCGTCGAAGGCCGCGAGATCGAGGCCGTTCGGGATCACGCGGATCCTCTCCTGCGGGATCAGCGCCGGGTTCTTAGAGAGGACCATGCGCTTCGTGTCGTTCGAGTTGCACAGGAGCTTGGTCAGCACGCGGCGGAAGAGGAAGCGGTTGAAGAACGTGTCGCGCGTGGGCAGCGCGATTCCCCGGCGGAAGATGATGTCCGGGACCCCCGCCAGCCTGGCGGCCAGTCCTCCGGCCTTCATGTCCGCGGGCAGCGCGAAGATCACCTTCTCCACGCCCTGGGCGCGGAAGAAGGCGGACAGCCTGAGCAGTATGGCGGGATTGAGGAAGCTCGTGTTGCCGAGAGGCAGCCGCAGCAGGGGGATGCCGCCCCTGCGCTCGAGCCTGTCGCCGAGCTCCGAGGGGACGTTGGCCACGGCGCTGACCGTCCAGCCGCGTTCGGAAAGCAGGCGCGCGTGGTCGAAGAACCACTTCTCGCCGCCGCCCCACGCCCGGTTGGAATTGAACAGACAGATCGAGCGACGCATCATGACACCGGCATTCCGGGCCCGGGGGCGGCTGTGCAGCCGCCCCCGGACCCGGCCATGACCCGCTACGCGTTGTAGACGGGGATGCCGTTCTCCTGCAGGTCCTTTTTCAGAAGCTCGCGCATCCGCTTGGCCACCGGCCCGGGACGCGCGTCGTGGATGGGCTTGCCGTTGAAGCGGACGATGCTGACCGCGTCTACGGTGGTGCCCACGACGATGAACTCGCGGGCCTCGTAGATCTCGGACTCGCGGATCTTGCCGAAGTCCACCTTGCGCTCGCCCGAGATGAGTTCCATGGCCCGGCGCATGGTCGTGCCGGCCAGGCAGTTGTCGAAGGCCGGAACGCGCAGCACGCCGTCGCGGTCCACGATGCAGACGTTCTCCACCGCGCCCTCGGCCAGGAAGTCGTGCTCGTCGAAGCAGATCGGGTAGTCGAAGCCCTTCTGCACGGCCTCGCGCTTCATGAGCATGTTGGGCAGGTAGTCCGTGCTCTTGATCGTGGCCATGTAGCTCTGCTTGGCCGGGATGCTCGTGCGGAACGCGGTGACTCCCTTGGCGTAGGCCTCCTCGCTCTTGGGCGTGAAGGTGTAGGCCACCACGTAGAGCGCGGGCAGCGGGCACTCCAGGGGATCGATGCCGAAGCCGCCCGGGCCGCGGCCGAGCAGCACGCGGACCATGCCGTTCGGCCTGTTCGCGGCCTTGGCCACCTGGATGCAGATCCCGCTCACCTCTTCCAGGGAACAGGGCGGCGCGAGGAAGATGGAGCCTGCCGAGCACTGCATGCGCTTCAGGTGCGGGTCAAGCTGGTAGAGCTTTCCGTCCACCCACTTCATGGTCTCGAACACGCCGTCGCCCCGGTGGACCAGATGGTCGTCCCAGAGCATGAGCATGAGGCGCGGGTCGGTGCCGATGACGCCGAGGCGGTGCTCGTAGAAGGCGAGCATCTTCTCGCCGCCGGGCCTGTGCGCGGCCAGGAGCCGCTTCAGATATTCGTCGCTGTCGACGACAGGAATGGTGTTCATTTCTTTTACTTCACCCGGACCAGGTCCTTCAGGATCAGGGTCTCGGCGATCTGCACGGCGTTCAGCGCCGCGCCCTTGCGGATGTTGTCGGCCACGATCCACATGTTCAGGCCGTTCTCGACGGTCTCGTCCTTGCGGATGCGGCCGACGAAGGTGTCGTCCTCGCCCGCGGCGTCCACGGCCATGGGGTAGATCTTCTCGCGCGGGTTGTCGAGCACGTGCACGCCCGGGGCCTGCGAGAGGATGGCCCGCGCCTGCTGCGGCGAAAGCGGCCGCTCGAACTCCAGGTTCACGGACTCGGAGTGGCTGTAGAACACCGGCACGCGCACCGTGGTCGCGGTGACCTTGATGGACGCGTCGCCCATGATCTTGACCGTCTCGTTGACCATCTTCATCTCTTCCTTGGTGTAGTCGTTCTCAAGGAAGACGTCGATCTGCGGCAGGCAGTTGAAGGCGATCTGGTGCGGGTAGACCTCGGCCACGGCCTCCTGGCCGGACATCAGGCGGCGGACCTGGTTCTCCAGCTCCACGATGGCCTTCTGGCCCGTGCCGGACACGGCCTGGTAGGTGGAGACCACCACGCGCTTGATGCGCGCCGCGTCGTGCAGGGGCTTCAGCACCACGACCATCTGGATGGTGGAGCAGTTGGGGTTGGCGATGATGCCCTTGTGCCATTCGAGGTCGTCGGGGTTGACCTCGGGCACGACCAGGGGCACCTCGGGGTCCATGCGCCAGGCGCTCGAGTTGTCCACCACCACGCAGCCGGCCTTGGCGGCCAGGGGAGCGAACTTCTCGGACGTGGAGCCGCCCGCGGAAAAGAGCGCGATGTCGAAGCCCGCGAAGGAATCCTCGCGCAGCTCGCGCACGGTCAGCTCGCCGCCCTTGAAGGGCACGGTGGTTCCGGCCGAACGGGAGGAGGCGAAGGGAACGACCTCCGCGGCGGGGAAGTCGCGCTGTTCGAGGACCTTGAGCATCTCGCGGCCGACCGCGCCCGTGGCGCCGGCGACCGCAACCTTCAACTGATCCTTGGCCATGAGAGGTTCCTCCAGGAAACCTAGATGTTGAGCTCGCCCGCGATGTGCAGGCAAGCGTCCGCCTTGTTCAGGGTGTACAGATGCACACCCGGGGCGCCGCCGTCAATGAGGCGTCGGCATTGGTCGATGGCGAAGCGCATGCCGATCTCGCGCACGGCCTCGCTGCCGCCCTTCTTGTCCGCGGCCTCCAGCTCCAGGTAGAAGGAGCCGGGAATGCTGGCCCCGCACAGGGAGAGGATGAAGCGGATGGAGGCCAGGCTCATGATGGGCAGGATGCCGGGGATCACCGGCACCGTGATGCCCATGGAGCGCAGCCTCTCCACGAAGTCGAAATACTGGCGCACGTCGAAGAAGAGCTGGGTGACGATGAAGTCGGCGCCCTTCTCCACCTTGAACTTCGTCCAGCGCAGGTCCTCGGCCACGGTGGGCGACTGGGGATGCGGCTGGGGGTAGCCCGCCACGCCCACGCACAGCCCGGGGAAGCGCTCGCGGGCGAAGGTCACCAGATCCGAGGCGTGCTGGAAGCGCTCGTTGTCCGGCGCGAAGTCGCAGCCGCGCGGCGGGTCGCCGCGAAGGGCCAGGATGTTCTCGATGCCCGAGTTGGTCAGCGCGTCGAGGAAGGCGGCGATGCGCTCCTCGGTGGCGCCCACGGTGGTCAGGTGCACGAGCGGCTCGTAGCCGATCTGGTTCTTCAGGCGCGCGGCGATCTCGAGCGTGTTGTCCTGCGTGCTCCCGCCCGCGCCGTAGGTCACGGAGACGAAGAGCGGCGCCACGGCCTTCAGCTTCTCGGCCTCCTCGAAGAACGAGCCCCATTGCTCGCGCTCCTTGGGCGGGTAGAACTCAAGCGAGACGAAGGGGGTCTTTTGCTCGATCAGATCGCAGATGCGCACGCCATTCTCCTTGCTGCAGGGACCTCGGCCGGGTCCTACATTTCGCCGCCCGGCGCGGACAGCCCAATGATCTCGGCCAGGATGTCCTCGTCGGCGGGCAGAAAGGTCAGATCGCAGGGGACGCCGGGCATCAGCCAGGCCATCTCCTGGCCCTCGCGGGGCTCGGGCTCGCCGTCCACCTCGCGGACGTGGAAGAAATGCAGCCGCACCGAGACGTGGTCGTAGTCGTGCCGCGCCACGCGGGCGAACTCCATCTGGCGCGCACGCACGCCGAGTTCCTCGTCGAGCTCGCGCACCAGGGCGCGCTCGGCCGACTCGCCGGGCTCCACCTTGCCGCCGGGAAACTCCCAGTAGCCGGCCATGCTCGTGCCGGGCGGCCGCCTGACCGCGAGGAACCGGCCATCCTGCCAGAGGATGCCCGCAGCCACGTCGATGATCCTGTGTTCGCTCATCACTGTTCCGTCGGCCCGCGATGCCCGCAGGACCGGTTCGGCCCGGATCAGTTCGGCCGGACGCTGTCCATGACGTTGTCCAGGTCGAAGGACTTGGAGGAATAGCCTCCCGGACGGAGCGTGTAGCGCGTGATCTGCCATTCGAGGTTGTCGATCACGTCCAGGCCGCCCCAGCCGCCCTCCTCCATCACCGCCACGAGGAGATCCAGGGCCGCGTCGACATCGACCCACGGACCTTCGTGGTCGATGTCCAAGAGGCCGTTTGTATAGCCCACGGAGTCAAAAGGCAACTCGGCGCGCAGCCGCGCAAGCGCCTCGGCGGGAATGCCCTTGACCGTGCCGTAGATGCGGTAGGCGGCCTGCATCAGCCCTCCTCCCCGGCGGCAAGCTCGGCGCGGCGCGCCTCGAGCTCGCCTATGGCGGCCTCGAGCCCCGAGAGTTCCAGGAAAAGCTCCTCCTCCCGCTCCTTGGTCCGCTTGTAGTCGCTCGTGAGCTGCACGAAACGCGACTGGTCCGCGTAGGTCTCGGGCAGGGCAAGGACGCGCTCGAGCTCGGCCTGGGCGGAGGCCACCTGGTCGAGTTCGGCCTCGAGCCTGTCGTAGGCCTCCTTCTTGGGCTTGAGCTCGCGGTAGAGGGTGTTGCGCAGCTCGGCGCGGCGCCGCTTCTCCTCCTTGTCGAGCCTCTTGCGCATCTGCTGCTCGGGCGCGGGACAGGAGCCCGTCTCCTCGCCGCCCGCCTCGCGGGCCTGGTCGCGGCGGCAGCGCTCATACTCCGCGAAGCCGCCCATGTGCCGCGTCATGCCATCGTGCGAGAGCGCCCAGGCCTCCGCGGCCACTTCCTGCATCAGCCAGCGGTCGTGGGCCACGAGCAGCAGCGTGCCCTCGAAGGCCGAGAGGGCCTCGATGAGCGCCTCGCGGCTCTCGAGGTCGAGATGGTTGGTGGGCTCGTCCAGCACCAGGAAGTTGCAGCGCTTGAGGAACAGGCTGGCCAGCACCAGGCGGCTCTTCTCGCCGCCGGAGAGGCGCTCCACCGGCCGGTCGAAGAAATCCTCGCCCAGCAGGAAGAGGCCGAGCGTGGACATCAGCTGCTCCTCGGTGCAGCGCGGGTCCGAGAGGCGGCGCATCTCGCCGATCACCGTGCCCGAGAGGTTCAGTATCTCTGTCTGGTGCTGCGAGTAGTAGCCGAGCCGGGTCTTGGCGCCCAGGATGACGTGTCCTTCCTGGGGACGCAGCTGGCCGACGAGGAGCTTGATGAGCGTGGACTTGCCCGCGCCGTTGGGCGCCACCAGGGCGATCTTCTGCCCGCGGTAGACGGTGAAGCTGAGCGGGCTCCAGAGCGGCGGCCGGTCGACGTACCCGCCCACGAGGTCCACGGCCTGGATGACCACCTTCTCCGAGGGCTCGGGCGTGGGCAGGCTGAAGGACAGCGTCTTTCGGCGACGCTCCGGGGTCAGCTCGGAGAGCTCTTCCTTCAGCTTCTCCACGACCTTCAGCTTGCTCTGGGCCTGGGCCGCCTTGCGCGCCTTCACGCGGAAACGGCGGATGTAGTCCATCTGCCGCGCGATGCCCGCCTCGATCTTCTCGGCCTGGCGCGCGCGCACGACCTCCTGCTCCTCGAGCCAGGCCACGTACTGCGTGAAGTTGCCCCGGCGCGGCACGGCGCGGGCCGTGCCGAGCGGCAGGACGTGCGTCGCCACGCGGTCCAGGAAGACGCGGTCGTGGGCCACGAAGACCACGGCGCCCGCGAAGCCGAGCAGGTACTGCTCGAGCCATTCCACGGCCTCGAGGTCGAGGTGGTTGGTGGGCTCGTCGAGCAGCAGCAGGCTCGTGCCCTGCACCAGCACGCGGGCGAGCTTGGCGCGCTCGCGCCAGCCGCCGCTGAACTGCCCGAGGCTCTTGTGCAGGTCGTCGCGGGAAAAGCCGAGCCCCATGAGCACGGATTCGGCCTTGTGCTCCGGGTTGTAGCCGAAGCGCGCCTCGAGCTCGGCCTGCTCCGCGGCCAGGCGCGAAAGCGCGGCCTCGTCGCCCGTGGCCAGCGCCTCCTCCCAGCGCGCCCAGAAGCCCGCCCAGGAGGGGAAGACCGCCAGGACGAAGGCGAGTATGCCCTGCTCCAGGTCGCCGGGGGAGAATTCCTGGGCCACGTAGCCGACGCCCGCAGGGTCGGAGGCCTTGATCTCGCCCCTGTCCGCCTCGGCCACTCCGGCCAGGATGCGCAGCAGCGTGGACTTGCCGCAGCCGTTGGGACCGACCAGGGCAAGGCGGCTGCCGTCGGCCACGTCGAAGGAAAGGGCCGCGAAGAGATCGCGGCCCCCGTAGGACTTGGAAAGATTCTGAACGGAGAGACCGGACATCGCTGGTCGTTGCAACCTCGTGGCGAAATGAAATATTCCAACGTGTTAAACGAGACTGATTAGGATATCAGAAGGCTTGGAAAAGTCAAAAGCCGCGTGCCCCACCGAGAAGGGACGGGAACGGAAAAAGTGGGGGAAAAGAGGGAAATCGTCGGCAGGAAGGGAGGGCGCTCGCCGGAGGTCCGGCCTCCCTCCCCCAGGTGCGGCGAATCGACGGTCCGGGCGGGAACCGCGGCATCCTGCGGGAGGTAGCGCAGGGGCCCCGACAACCCTGCCGCTGCGTTCCGCCCGGACCGTCTCGGGGGTGATGGCGGGTGGGCGCGCTACGGCGCGTCTCAGCGCGCGCCCTTGGCTTTCAGGTAGGACACGTACTGCATGTCCTGCCCCTGGATATGGTTCACCAGCCAGTCGGAAAGGAACTTGGCCACCGGCATGGTCAGGAACTTCCTGCCCGCTGCGCAGTCCGCCTGGAAGGCCGCCGCCTTGTCCGTGAACTTCCTGTGCTCGTCCGCGTGCCGCGCGGTATCGGGATAGCCGCTGTCGGCGAAAAGCTTCTCTTCGGCCGTGAAATGCTGCGCGGCGTATGTGTTGAGCCTGCCGACAATGGTCGTGCAGACCTCGCCGCCCTTGCCCCCGCTCATGGCCGTCAGCAGCTCGTTCAGGGTGTCCACGAGCTGCCTGTGCTCGCGGTCCACGGAAGCGATGCCGGTTTCCAGCTCAGGTCCCCACTTGATGATGCCCATGCGTCCTCCTCATGCGTTCTCCGTGCTCCGGGGCCGCTCTCCGAAGGCCTGCCCAGGAAAAGGCACGGCCTCAGCGCACGCCTTTTTCCTTGAGGAAAGGCACGTATCCCATGTCCAGGCGCTGGATGTGGTTGACCATCCAGTCGGAGAGGAACTTGGCCATCGGCATGGTCAGGAATTTCTTGCCCGCCGTGCAGTCCGCCTTGAAGGCGGCGACCTTGTCCGTGAACGTCTTGTGCTCGGCCGCCTGGCGATCGCAGCCGGGATAGGCGTGGGCGGCCAGGAGCTTCTCCTCGGCCGTGAAATGGCTGATGGTATACTTTTCGAGCTTGCCGATGATGGTCGAGCAGACCTCGCCCCCCTTGCCCTCGCTCATGGCGCCCAGCAGCTCGTTCAGGGTGTCCACGAGCTGCCTGTGCTCGCGATCCACGGCAGAGATGCCGGTCTCGAGTTCGGGTCCCCATTTGATGATGCTCATGTGGTCTCCTTGTGCGTTTCCGTGCGGCGGCCGAGACTCGATCAGCGTCTCGGCCAAGTCCGAGGCTTCCTTCATACCCCGGGGGCTTTTTTGTTGCCTACCGTTTGGGCCGCAAAAATAATTCGGTCACGCAGACAATAACCCACGCCGTTTTTTGCCATCCGATTCCGGTCGATTGAACTCCCGCTTCCTGCGCCGAGTGACGAAAAAGGGGCCGCGGCGATGCCGCGGCCCCTTGGGAATGCCGGAATGCGCGATGCGCCGAGGAGAGCCTCGGCTATTTCGCGATGCGCTCCGCCACCAGGCTGCCCATCTTCTCGCAGCCGACGAGCTTCGCGCCTTCCTGCATGATGTCGCCGGTGCGCCAGCCTTCCTTCAGCACCGCGCGCGCCGCGGCCTCGATGGCCTCGGCCGGGGCGGCCATGTCCAGGGAATGGCGCAGCATCATGGCCACGGAGAGGATGGTGGCCAGGGGGTTGGCCTTGTCCTGTCCCGCGATGTCCGGGGCCGAGCCGTGGATGGGCTCGTAGAGCCCGGGGCCGGAGGAGCCGAGAGAGGCCGAGGGCAGCATGCCGATGGAGCCGGTGATGACCGCGGCCTCGTCCGAGAGGATGTCGCCGAAGAGGTTGCCGGTGACCATCACGTCGAACTGGTGCGGCGCGCGCACGAGCTGCATGGCCGCGTTGTCCACGTACATGTGGGAGAGCTCCACGTCCGGGTAGTCCTTGGCCGTGCGGATGACCACCTCGCGCCACAGCTGCGAGACGTCGAGCACGTTGGCCTTGTCCACGGAGCAGAGCTTCCCCCGCCGCTTGCGGGCGGCCTCGAAGGCCACGCGGGCGATGCGCTCGATCTCGGACTCGGCGTAGACCATGGTGTTGAAGGCCCGGCGCTCGCCGTCCTTGGTCTCCTCGCCCTTGGGCTCGCCGAAGTAGATGCCGCCCGTGAGCTCACGCACGATGAGCACGTCCAGGCCCTGCGCCGCGATGTCCGCGCGCAGCAGGCAGGCGTGGCGCAGCTCGTCGAAGAGCGTGGCCGGGCGCAGGTTGGCGAACAGGCCCATGGCCTTGCGGATGCCGAGCAGTCCCCGCTCCGGGCGGATGGACTTCTCGATGTTGTCCCACTTGGGGCCGCCCACCGCGCCCAGGAGCACGGCGTCAGCGGCCGTGCAGGCCGCGACCGTGGCCTCGGGCAGCGGGGTGCCCGCGGCGTCGATGGCCGCGCCGCCGAGCAGCGCCTCCGAGGTTGCGACCGTGAAGCCGAAGGCCTTGGCCGTGACGTCCATGATCTTGACCGCCTGGGCCATGATCTCCGGGCCGATGCCGTCGCCCGGCAGAAGGCAGATGTTCAGGCTCATCGCTTATGCTCCCTTGGACAGGCGTTCCTTGACGTACGGCACGAGCCCGCCCTTATCCAGTATGTTCTGCATGAAAGGGGGCACGGGCTGGCAGGAGATGCTCCTGCCGTTCGTCAGGTCCTTGACCACGCCCGTGGCGGTGTCCACTTCGAGCTGGTCGCCGTCCGCGATCTGCTCGGCCAGCTCGCCCACCTCGAGCAGCGTGAGTCCCATGTTGAAGCTGTTGCGGTAGAAGATGCGCGCGAAGCTGTGTGCCACGACCACCTTGATGCCCGCGCCGATAAGGGCGATGGGCGCGTGCTCGCGCGAGGAGCCGCAG
This sequence comes from Desulfovibrio sp. X2, assembly GCF_000422205.1. Taxonomy (NCBI): domain Bacteria; kingdom Pseudomonadati; phylum Thermodesulfobacteriota; class Desulfovibrionia; order Desulfovibrionales; family Desulfovibrionaceae; genus Desulfovibrio; species Desulfovibrio sp. X2. The sequence continues at coordinate 35,013 of NZ_ATHV01000019.1, read as the reverse complement.
CCGAAGTTCTCGCCCGCGACCATGATGTCGCCGGGAGAGACGCGCTTGATCCAGCCGGGCTCGAGCCCCTCCATGCAGTTGCGGCCGAGCTCGTCCGGATCCGTGGTGACCAGGAAGCGGGCCGGGATGATGGCGTCCGTATCGATGTGCGCGCCCACCTTGTGGGCCTTGCCTTTGACTATCATCTCACGTCTCCTTCTACAGCGAGTCCGGATGCACGATGCGTCCGGCCACGGCCGAGGCGGCGGCCACGGCGGGGCTCGACAGGTAGACCTCGGACTCGAGGCTGCCCATGCGGCCCTTGAAGTTGCGGTTGGTGGTGGCGATGGCGCGCTCGCCCTTGGCCAGGATGCCCATGTGGCCGCCCAGGCACGGGCCGCAGGTCGGCGGCCCGATGACCGCGCCCGCGTCCAGGAAGACCGTGAACAGGCCTTCCTCCATGGCCTGCCGCCAGATGCGCGGCGTGGCGGGCAGGACGATGAGGCGCACGCCCTTGGCGGCCTTCCTGCCCTTCAGGACCTCGGCCGCGGCGCGCAGGTCGGAGATGCGGCCGTTGGTGCACGAGCCGATGACCGCCTGGTGGATGACCACGTCGCCGACCTCGCCGACCGGCTTCACGTTCTCGGGCAGGTGCGGGCAGGCGACCTGCGGCGCGAGCTTCGAGACGTCGATGTGCAGCCTTCTCTCGTACACGGCGTCCTCGTCACCGGCCATGGGCTCGCAGCCAGGATGGCCGTGGGCCTTGGCGAAGTCGAGGGCGACCTTGTCCACCGGGAAGAGGCCGACCTTGCCGCCCGCCTCGATGGCCATGTTGGCGATGGTCATGCGCGATTCGGCGTCCATGGCCGAGACGGTCTCTCCCGCGAACTCGAGCGCCTTGTACAGCGCGCCCGAGACGCCGATCTCGCCGATGACCTTGAGGATCAGGTCCTTGGCCGAGAGCCAGCGGGGCATCTCGCCGGTGAAGTCCACGCGCACGGTCGGCGGGATCTTGAACCAGGTCTCGCCCGTGGCCATGGCCGCGGCGATGTCCGTGGAGCCCATGCCCGTGGCGAAGGCCCCGAGCCCGCCGTAGGTGCAGGTGTGGCTGTCCGCGCCCACGACCACGTCGCCGGGGCCGACCAGGCCCATCTCGGGCAGCAGCGCGTGCTCCACGCCGCACTCGCCGCCTTCGATGTAGTGGGTCACGCCCATCTCGTGCGCGAACTCGCGCACGCCCCGCACCTGCTCGGCGGAGTCGATGTCCTTGTTCGGCGTGAAGTGGTCCATGACCAGGGCCACGCGGTCCTTGTCGAAGACCTTCTCGGCGCCCATGGCGCGGAAGGACTTGATGGCCAGCGGGGCGGTGATGTCGTTGGCCAGCACCAGGGAGACCCGGCAGCGGGCGATCTGCCCCGGTCCGGAGATCGCCTCGTCGCAGTGCCGCTGCAGGATCTTTTCGGCTAAAGTACGGCCCATTCTCTTTTCTCCTCTTTCTTGGCCAGACGGTTCAGCGCGTTCAGGTAGGCCTTGGCGCTCGCCACGATGATGTCGCCGTCGGAGCCACGGCCCACGGCGTTCTTGCCGGCGAGCTCCATGCGCACGGTCACCTCGCCCTGGGCGTCGGTGCCGCCGGTCACGGCGCTGACCAGATATTCGAGCAGACGGGGCTTTTGCCCCACTATCTCCGAGATGGTGTGGAAGACGGCGTCCACCGGCCCCATGCCGAAGCCGGAGAGCTTCTTCTCCTCGCCGTCCACCTCCATGACCACGGCGGCCGTGGGCGGCACGCCGGTGTTGCCCGCAAGCACGCTCAGCGTCCGCAGGGCGTACTTGTCCGGGATGCGGAAGATCTCTTCCAGGACCAAGGCTTCCACGTCTTCGTCGAAGATCTTCTTTTTCTTGTCCGCCAGCCGCTTCACCGCCTCGAAGACCGTGGCTGTCTGCTCGTCGTTCAGGTTGAAGCCGAGTTCCTTCAGCTTGGCCGTGAGCGCGGTGCGGCCCGAGTGCTTGCCGAGCACGATGTCCGTGCCCGAGCGGCCGATGCTCTGCGGGGTCATGATCTCGTAGGTCTGGCGGTTCTTGAGCATGCCCGCCTGATGGATGCCCGATTCGTGGGCGAAGGCGTTGCGGCCCACGATGGCCTTGTAGGGCGGGATGGGCATGCCGATGATGCGCGAGAGCAGGCGGCAGGAGGGATAGAGCTGCTCGGTCTCGATGCCGGTCTCAAGCTCGAAGAAGGGCTGGCGCACGTTGAGCGCCATGACCACCTCTTCCAGGGCGCAGTTGCCCGCGCGCTCGCCGATGCCCGAGAGCGTCACCTCGGCCTGGCGCGCGCCCGCGCGCAGGGCGGCCAGGGTGTTGGCCGTGGCGAGGCCGAGGTCGTTGTGGCAGTGCACGCTGAACACGGCCTTGCCCGAGTTGGGCACGTTCGCGATCAGCCAGGAGATGAGGTCGCCGAACTCCTCGGGCTGGGCGTAGCCCACGGTGTCCGGGATGTTGATGGTCGTGGCGCCCGCCTCGATGGCCGCCTCGACCACCGTGGCCAGGAAGGGACGCTCGGAGCGCGAGGCGTCCTCGGCCGAGAACTCCACGTCGTCGCAGAGCGACCTGGCCAGCGTCACCGCGTCCTTGGCCATCTGCAGGACCTGCGCGGGCTCCTTGCACAGCTTGTACTGCATGTGCAGGGGGCTCGTGGCGAGAAAGACGTGGATGCGGGGCTTCTCGGCGTCCTTGATGGCCTCCCAGCAGCGCTCGATGTCCGCGGGCACGCTGCGCGCCAGCCCGGCCACGCTGCATTTGGAGACCGCGCCCGCAATGGCGCGCACGGACTCGAAGTCGCCCGGGCTCGCGGCCGGGAAACCGGCCTCGATGATGTCCACGCCGAGCCGTTCCAGCTGCTTGGCGAGCCTCACCTTCTCGTCCTGGCTCATGGTCGCGCCGGGAGACTGCTCTCCGTCACGCAAAGTCGTGTCGAAAATGCGGATCTTGTCGCTCATTTGGTCCCTCCGTGGGGGTATTCGTCAGAATTGTCAAGCCGGTGCCGAGCACCGAGGCCGGGGGCCTATGGGATGGACGCGCGCGGACCGCGCGCGGCGGAGCCTAGGATAGCCCCTGAGACTGGTCGCCTAGGAGGCGAGGGCGGCGGCGCGGCAGGACAATGAAGGTGTAGACGATGCCGGAGACCATGTAGAAGGCGAAGATCGGGAAAAGCAGGAGCGCGGGCTCGGAAGCCACGAGCACGAAGAGCAGCACGGCGGTGACCAGGGAGCCCATGGCGTGGGCCTTGAACCAGCCGTACTCCTTGAAGGCGAAGTAGCGGATCTTGCTGACCATGAGGAAGGAGAGCCCGTAGGCCAGGATGAGGCAGAGCGGCGCCATGATGGCGTGCACCGCGCTCGGCGGCAGGGTCTCGTGGAACAGGACCAGCGTGGCCAGGGTGCAGCCCGCGGCCGGGGTGGGCAGGCCGGTGAAGAGCAGCTTGCCTGCGCTGGACGTCTGGACGTTGAAGCGGGCCAGGCGCAGGGCCGCGCAGGCCATGAACAGGAAGCAGGCCATGAGGCCCAGGCGGCCGTAGGCGCGCAGCTGCCAGAGATAGGTGAGCAGGGCCGGGGTGACGCCGAAGGCCACGAGGTCGGCCAGGGAGTCGAGCTGGACGCCGAACTCGCTGGCAGTGTGGGTCAGGCGGGCGATCTTGCCGTCCAGGCCGTCGAGCACGCAGGAGACGAGCACGGCCCAGGCGGCGGATTCGTACGCGCCGTTGATGGCCATGGTCATGCCCAGGAACCCGGCGAACATGCTCGCCGTGGTCATGAGGTTGGGCAGGATGTAGACGCCCCTTCTCCGGAGCGAGCTCTTCCTTTGTTCGTCCACGTGATCGTCCAAATTCAATGGCAAATTCTCAGACGCCTTTGCCGCGCTTCGGCCTGGCCAGGGCGGTCTGCCCCGCCACGGTCCGCTCGCCTTCGGCAACACACGGCTCATAGTCATGCGGGAGATAGACGTCAACCCGCGAGCCGAACTTGATCATGCCGAAGCGAAGCCCGCGCGTCAATGCATCTCCGGTGTCCGCCCAGGTGACGATGCGCCGCGCCACCAGACCCGCGATCTGGACCACGGTCCAGGACCGCTCGCCGTCCTCGATGCGCAGCATGCAGCGCTCGTTGTCCTCGGAGGCCTTGTCCAGGGAGGCGTTCAGGAAGGCGCCGGGGATGTATTCGATGCGCGTCACGGTGCCCGCGGCAGGGGCGCGGTTCACGTGCACGTCGAAGACGTTCATGAAGATGCAGATCACGGTGCGCGGCTCGCGGGTGATGGGGTCCTCGGCCTGGCCCACTTTGACCACCTTGCCGTCTGCCGGGGCCACGGCCACGTCCTCGTCGTGCGGCGGCACGCGCTCCGGGTCGCGGAAGAAGTGCAGCGAGAAGATCGTGGCCGCCAGGCCGAGAACGGCCAGGAAGGGCCAGCGCAGCAGCGCGAAGACGATCCCCGCGAAGGCGAACATGAAGATGTAGGGCACGCCCTCCGGGGCCAGCGCGATGCTCGGTCGCTTCATTACCGCTCCTCCCTGCCGGAGCCATCCGGCGCCAGGGGCAGGAGCCCCGGAAAGTAGGCCGCGAAGTCGCGGGCGAAGGCCTGAAGCCCCGTGAAGTGGATGGCTTTCAGGCCCACGTCGCGGGCCACGGCGATGTTGCCCTCGGCGTCGTCCACGAAGAGCGAGGTCGCGGGGTCGGCGCCCATCTGTGCGAGGGCGATGTCGAAGAACTCCCGCTGCCCCTTGTGGTGGCCGTAGCGGTAGCTGTTGAAGACCTTGTCGAACTCGCGGAAGAAGCCGTCGCGCGCGTCGAGCTCGTCCAGCCAGTTGGTCTGGTCCGAGAGCATGGCGACCTTGACCTTCTGGGCGCGGAGCCTGCGCACGAGGTCGATCATCAGCGGCCTGACGCGGAAGCGGGAGAGGATCTCGCGGCGCAGGTCGTCCGCGGAGACGGCCGGGTGCAGGTCCTTTTCCACGCGCCGCCAGAACTCCGCCTCGCCCGCGTGGCCGGTGATGTAGCCCGTGGCGATGATGATCTCGCGCACGTCCCAGAAGAACGCCTCTGGATCGCGCCCCTCCTGGGCGGCCACGGCCTTCAGGCCGTTCAGGAAACCTTCCTCGGCGATGACGCCGCCGAAGTCGAAAAAGACGTGTCGTATGCTCATGTTCTGTGTGTCCCCTTGTGACGAGGGCACAGGATTAGCCGCCAGGGCTGCCCGCGTCAACGCGAATGCGTTGCAATTTTCCGCTCCGCTGTTACAAAGGTCTCAATGGATACCCTCTCTCCCATGCTCGTCACCCACCTCTCTCCCCCGCTGACGCGGCTGCGCTTCTTCCGCGAGCAGCTCGGCATCTCGCCCGGGGTCAGCGACGTTCTCGCGCCCTGGCGCCAGGCCTTCCTCGGCCGCAAGGAGGCCATGAGCGAATTCCTGTACAGACTCATCTCGGGCTACGCGCAGACCAAGATCGTTCTCCAGCACCAGACCTCCGAGGAGCGGCTGCGCCACAACTGGCAGGGGTGGTACGAGCGGCTGTGGCAAGACCCGCAGAGCGACGAATTCCTCTCCGCGCTGTGGCGCAGCGGAACGCGTCACGTGCAGTACGGGGTGGACCACCGCTTCATCAGCCTGGCCTACTCGCACGTGCACCGCTTCTGCGAGGCCGAGGTCCGGAGCATCGTGCCCCAGGACGAGCAGGCCGCCGTGGCGCAGGCGCTGAACGGCCTCTTCGACCTCTGCCTGCTGGTGGAGACCGACGCCTTCATCAACAGCGCCAGCCGCTGCGACCTCGACGTCATGGCCGGCGTGGCCCACCAGATCAGGAACCCGCTGATGATCATCGGCGGCAACGCGGCGGCGCTCATGCGCAGCGCGGCCGAGGACACGCGCGCCCGCCAGGCCGGGGAGACGATCATCGACGAGGCCAAGCGGCTCGAGCGCATGGTCAAGAACGTGGGCGTCTACGTCACCACCCTCTCGCGCGAGCCCGTCTTCGCCAAGGTGGAGATCGAGCCCCTGCTGCAGGAGATGGTCGAGCTCCTGCGAGGCGAGAAGGCCCTGGACGGCTGCCGCGTGAGCCTCGAACTCGATCCGGAGGCGCGCGTGGCCGAGGCTGACCGCGAGACCCTCCTGCCGCTCTTCTACCACCTCCTGCAGAACGCCGCCGAGGCCACGGACCCGGGCGATCCGCGCCTGACGATCACCTCGCGCCCGTCGCGCATCATGCCCGGCTTCGTGGAGCTGCGCATCTTCAACACCGGCGACCTGCCGAAGAACGTCTCCGAGGAGAGCCTGTTCCTGCCTTTCCACTCCTCCAAGGCGTACGGCACAGGCTTCGGCCTGCCCATCGCCCGGCTCGCCGCGCGCAAGAACTTCGGCACCGTGGAGCTCTCTCGCGCGCCTGACAAGGGAACCTACGTGGACGTGGTCCTGCCCGGCCCGGGCGCCGTGGACGCCAGCGGCCTGTTCGTGAAGACCTAGGCGCCCGAACTTTTTGGAGGAAGACATGCGACTTCGCCTGGGCGTCAGCTCCTGCCTGCTCGGCGCAAAGGTCCGCCACGACGGCGGGCACCGGCTGGACCGCTGGATCCACGACACTCTGGGCGCCTTCGTGGACTTCGTGCCGGTCTGCCCGGAGACGGAATGCGGCCTGCCCGTGCCGCGCGAGGCCATGCGCCTCGTCGGCGACCCGGCCGCCCCGCGGCTCGCGGGCAGCCGCAGCGGCCACGACTTCACCGCGCAGATGAAGGATTTCTGCGCCCGGCGCGTGGCCGAGCTTGCAGGCGAGGACCTCTGCGGCTTCATCTTCAAGGCCAAGAGCCCGTCGAGCGGCCTTCACCGCATCAAGGTCTACGACGAGCGCGGCATCCCCCGGGAGACGGGCGTGGGCCTCTTCGCCCGGGCATTCCAGGAGGCCTTCCCCCTGCTGCCCTGCGAAGACGACGGCAGGCTGCACGACCCGGGGCTGCGCGAGAACTTCCTCGAGCGCGTCTTCACCATGCTGCGCTGGCGCGAGATGCTGGCCGAGGGGCCGGGGCTCGGCGAGCTCGTGGACTTCCACACCCGGCACAAGATGCTCATCCTCGCCCACTCCCAGCCCATCTACCGCGAGATGGGCCGCCTCGTGGCCGCGGGCAGGGAGACGCCCCTGCCCGACCTACTGCACGCCTACCAGGACCGGCTCATGGCCGCGCTCGCGGCCAAGACCACGCCGCGTCGCCAACTGAACGTGCTGCAGCATGCCGCCGGACACCTGAAGACCATGCTCACGGCCGACGAGAAGGCCGAGCTCGGCGAGGTCTTCGGCCACTATGCTGACGAGCACGTGCCGCTCATCGTGCCCGTGACGCTGCTCAACCACTACGTGCGCAAATACGGGGTTGAGTATCTGGCCCGGCAGGTCTATCTCAATCCGCATCCCATCGAGCTCAAGCTGCGCAACCACGCCTGAGCCGCGCCCAGCCCACCCGAGCCCCTGCGCGAGGAAGACCATGCCCGACGCCCCCGAACAGCATCCCGGCCAGTCCGCGAACCAGCCCTCGGCTTCCGCTCCCGCCGCCCTGCCCGACGCCTTCTTCGGCTCCACGGGCCGCAGCGTGAGCAGGCTGGGCCTCGGCGGCGAGGGGATCCTGCGCACCTTCGGGGAGGAGGCCGGGGCAGAGGCGGTCATCGACACGGCCCTGGCCGAGGGCGTCACCTATTTCGACACCGCGCCCGCCTACTCGGGCAGCGAGGGCTACCTGGGCCGCGCCTGGGCCAGGCACCCCGGCGCGCGCGAGCGGGTGTTCCAGACCAGCAAGTCCGCCCGCCGCGAGCAGGACGGCGCGCGCGAGGACCTGGAGAACAGCCTGCGCACACTGGGCACGGACCACCTGGACCTGTGGCAGATCCACGACGTGCGCACGGCGGAGGACATCGCCCGCATCGAGGGACCCGGCGGAGCGCTCACGGCGTTCACGGACGCCAAGGCCCGGGGCCTCGTGCGCCACATCGGCGTGACCGGCCATCACGACCCGGACGTGCTGCTGCACTGCGTGACCCATTGGCCCCTGGACAGCGTGCTCCTGCCCGTGAACGTGGCCGAGGGCGCGCTGCCCGGCTTCCTGGACCGCGTGGTCCCGGCGGCCAGGGCCCGTGGCATGGCCGTCGTCGGCATGAAGGTCTTCGGCGGCGGCCACTACATCTTCCCCCAGGGCCACGTCACGCCCGAGCTGCTGCTGCGCTTCGCGCTCTCCCAGGACGTGGACCTCGTGCTCGCGGGCTGCGGCATGCCGGACCACGTGCGCATCGCGGCCAAGGTGGCGCGCGAGTTCCGCCCCATGCCGCCCGCGGCCCAGGAAGAGCTCCTCGAGGCCTTCCGCCCCCACGCCGCGCAGCTGGCCTTCTACCGCGGCACAACGGCCTGAGCCGCGCGCCGCTTTCCCCGCGGCGCAATCTCCTTCCGCCCCCGTTGCGGCGTCCGGCAGGCCATGCGGCGCCGAACGCGAGGAATGGGCCGGCCTTTCGGACATTCCCCACTTGCCCCCCGGCCCGCTCTCGACCATTATCCGTATTCATGGCCCCTCCGGAAGGCTCCGGCCGGGGCCGCGGCAGGATGCACCGCAGCAGAGTCCGGGCGCCGCGCGCCCGGGGAGGCACCCATGCAGCGCAGGGATTTCCTCAAATGGCAGATGTCCGGAGCGCTCTGGCTGGCCGCCGGAGCCTCCCTCTTCGCCCCGTCCCGCCTCCTGGCCGCGGCCGAGCCCGACGTCGGCGTGGCCAAGGGGGATCCGGCCGCGGCCACGCGCTCGGCCGTGGAGCTTCTGGGGGGCATGAAGCGCTTCGTCCGCCCCGGCCAGAAGGTGCTCGTCAAGCCCAACATGAGCTTCGCCACGGACGCCGCCTCCGGCGCCGTAACCCACCCGGCCGTGGTCTCCGCCATCGCCCTCATGTGCAAGGAGGCGGGCGCGTCGAGCATCCTGGTCATGGACAACCCCCTGGCCTCGGCCGAGGCCTGTCTCGAACGCACGGGCATCCGCGCGGCCTGCAGGGACGTCGGGCCGGACATCGTGCAGGCCCCGAGCGCGGAGCGCTTCTTCCGCGAGGCCGCGATCCCCGGGGCCAGGGAGATGGAGTCCAACGTCTTTCTGCGCGAGGCCCTGGACGCCGACGTGCTCATCGCCGCGCCCACGGCCAAGTCGCACAGCTCGGCGGGCGTCAGCCTCTCTCTCAAGGGAATGATGGGGCTCGTCCGAAACCGCGGGGTGATGCACTCGCGCTACGACCTGGACACGGCCATCGTGGACCTGAACACCAGGCTCAAGCCCGCCCTGGTGGTGATCGACGCGATCTACGTGCTGTCCACCAACGGACCGGGCGGCCCGGGCAAGGTGCTCAGGGAGGACACGGTCATCGCCTCGGCCGATCCCGTGGCCGCGGACGCCTATGCCGTGGAGGCCTTCGAGTGGTACGGCAGGCGCTTCAAGGCGCGCCAGGTCGGCCACGTGCGGCAGGCCGCCGAGCGCGGGCTCGGCCGCATGGACCTCGAAGCCCTCGAGATCCGGCAGGTGACGCTCTAGGCGCCGCACGCGATGACTCTGCGCCGCGTCGTCCAGACCGTCTGCCTCGTCCTCTTCGCGCTCCTGGCCCTGGGCACGGCGGAGGCGCTTGTCGGCGGCTCTGCAGTCCCATTCGCTCCAGGCCGCGACCTCCTCGTGCGCCTGGACCCGGCCGCAGCCCTGCTGGCCGCCGTGGCGGACCGTTCCGTGAGCCTCGCCATCCTGCCGGGCCTCGCGGTCCTGGCCTCGGGCCTCGTCCTCGGACGGGCGTTCTGCGGCTGGGTCTGCCCCTTCGGGGCCATGCTGGACATCACCGACCCGCTCCTACGCAGGCTGGCGGGCAAGAGGAGGAACGTGCCGCGCGCGGGCGGCCGTACCCTGCCCCGGCGCCTCAAGTTCGGCGTGCTGGCCGGGCTTCTGTCCGCGGCCGCGTGCGGCGTCTCCCTGGCCTTCTGGGCCGCGCCTCTGCCCCTGGCCGCGCGCCTGTGGGGCCTTGCGGGGCGCGAAGGGCTCTCCCGCCTGGCGGACGCCGGGCTTCGGGTGATCGATCCCCTGGCCCGCGGCCTCGGCGCGACGGGCCTGGCCTTCGCGGAGGTCAAGCTGCCCTCCTACGCCACCCTCTCCTTCACCCTGCTCTTCTTCGCCCTGGCCTTCGGGCTCGGGCTCCTGGGCAGCCGCGTCTGGTGCCGCTGCCTCTGCCCCGCCGGAGCGGCCCTGGGGCTCCTTTCCCGCCTCGCGCCCTGGTGCCGCACGGTCGGCGAGGGCTGCACCTCCTGCGGCGCCTGCGCCCGCGCCTGTCCTGCCGGGGCAATAGGAAGCGATTTCACGGCCACGGACCACGCCGAATGCCTCAAGTGCCTGCGCTGCCGCGATACGTGCCCACAAGACGTCGTACGATTCGGCTTTACACGCACGGAGCAGGCGGCCTTCTCGCCCCTGCGCCGCACCCTGGTCGGCGGCGCGGCCCTCGGCGCGGGCGCGGCAGCCCTCGGGCTCTACGGCCCGGCCCTGGGCGCGGCCCTTGCAAAGGGGAACGGCCCCGGCGTGCTGCGCCCGCCCGGCGCCCTGCCCGAGCAGGACTTCCTGGCCCGCTGCGTGCGCTGCGGGCTGTGCGCCACGGCCTGCCCCACGAACACGCTGCAGCCCGCCTGGCTGGCCGCCGGGGGCCTTGGCATGTTCAGCCCGGTGGTCACGCCGGTGAAGGGCTTCTGCAATCCGCTCTGCCACGCCTGCGCGCCCGCCTGCCCCACGGCGGCCATCCGCGTCGTCGCGCCCGGGGACCGGCTCTTCGCCAAGCTCGGCACGGCGTATATCGAACGCAAGGATTGTCTGGCCTGGGAAAAAAAGAAGAAGTGCCTGGTCTGCGACGAGGTCTGCCCCTACGACGCGATTTCGTTCAAGCCCGAGCCGGACAACCCGGTGCGCGTGCCGCACGTGGACGCCAAGCGCTGCGCGGGCTGCGGCTTCTGCGAGCACCACTGCCCGGCCGTGAATCCCGTGCGCGGGAGCAAGGCCATCGTGGTCCGCGCCAAGGACGCGCTTCGCCCGCGCACGGGCAGTCTTCGCGCCGCGGCCGAGGGTGCGGGCCTGCGCCTCATCTACACGCCGAAGAAGAAGGGGACGGACGGCGCGCAAGGCGCTGAGCCGCCCGCGCCCGAACCGTCCCCGAACGGACTGCCGCCGGGGTTCTCGGAGTAGTTCGCGGAGGAGTTCGCAGAAGAGCTTTCGGGGAAGAGAAAACGGGTACGCATCACCGGCGCAGGCCGGGCGCTGTCGGCAAGCAGGCGGATCAGCGGATCAGCAGATCAGCAGATCAGCAGATCAGCGGTAGTAGATGGACTTCAGCCGCCGCACCAGCGCCTCGTCGGCCTGATGGGGGTTGTCCACGGGCGCGCAGCACGGCAGGGACACGTCCGAGGCGAAGGGCGTGGCGGCGAGGAGGCGCTCCGAGGCGTAGCGCAGGAGCGTGCCCAGGTTCAGCACATCCTCCGCGTTGTAGGCCAGCAGCGTCTGCAGGGCCTTCTCGTCGCCCGTGTCCAGGAAACGCTTCCAGAGCAGCACGGCGAAGTAGCCGTCCACCCCGTCGAGTTCCGCGCGGTCGAGCCCCAGCGCCTTCTCGCAGCGCTTGAGCCCGCCGGTCAGCCCCACCCTTTTCAGCACGAAGCGCAGGTCCACGTGGGCCTTGGGCAGGACGATCCTCATCTCGCGCTCGATGAAGGGCGCGTCGAAGGAGCGGCCGTTGTAGGTCACGAGCAGCTTGTAGTCGAGGATGTCGTCCTGGAACGACTCGAGATTCCGGCCGTGCACGTAGGTGCGCAGGCTCCTGCCGTCGAACAGGGCGATGGAGGTGATGTGGTCGTTGCCGCGGCCGAGTCCGGTGGTCTCGATGTCCACGTAGGCCGTGGCGTCCCTGAAGTGCGGCCACAGCCGCCAGTGCTCCTGGGCGGGCAGCCTGGCGGCGAAGAACTCCGCGTCGCCCGCCTCCAGGCGCTCGCGCGACTCGTCGAGCAGGGCGGCGGCCTGGGCGTGGCGGTGGGCGGAAAGCAGGGGCGCGGCAAGGGCGAAGTCGTCCCAGCCGCGGACGCCCGCGGCCCAGAGCTTCTCCTCGGTGCGCACGCCCACTCCGGGCAGATGGCAGAAGGTCCTCGTCAGCATGGGTACCCTGAGTAACCATCTCCCCCGCGCCTGACAAGCGGAGAAACGGCGGAAAACGGCGGAAGGCCCACCAGGGGCGCGATCCGAAAGGCTATTATGAAAAGGATCGGAAGAAAGGGGCGGGAAGGCGGGGACGGGGCTCTCCGCCCCGTCCCCTTCCACCCGGAGGAACGCGGCCTGGCCGCGCTTCAGATCGATGGCCGACTCTTTTTCGCAGGCCGCTCACAAGGTGTCGGATGCAAGGAGCAAGAAAAGTTCAAGGCCGACGCGTACCATGACATACGCGAGGGTTTGAACTTTTCGCGGTGACGAGGCGGACGGCGCCTTTTCAGTGCTCCGAACGCGGGCTAGCCGCGCTTGCTGATGTAGCGGCTCTGGACCGGCGAGCGCATGCCCGCGGCCTGCTTGTAGCCGCCGAAGCGGCCCGTCTCCTGGCGCACGCGCACAAGGTCTTCCTTGAGCTCGGCGTGCAGGCGCTTGGCCTCGGCCGTCAGGCGGCCCTGCATGTTCTTCAGCTGGTTCAGCTTGTCCAGCAGCGCGTCGGGCGAAGTCTCGTCCTTCATGGAGAGCACCTGGCGGATGATCTCTCCCCGCCTGGCGGAACTCTCCTCGGCCTTCTCGAAATCTCCCTCGGCCAGGAAGCCGAGTTCGGCCTCGCTCATGGCCAGGGCATCGTCGAGCATCTTTATCTTCTCGGACATGGCGTCCTCCTACTGGACGTCCCGGATATCCTCGCGCAGCTTGGCGATGACCTGCTTCCACCGCTGCACGGCCGGAATGTATTCGTATTCGAGCAGATCGGAGAGGAGGATCCAGTCCTCGTTCTCGGTCACCTCGAGCATCTCGCCGAAGAGGTTCGAAAGGTCGTCCACGGCGGTGCCGAACTGCTTGTTCTGCTTGAGCGTGAACTCGTCGCGCAGCACGGCGACCATGCTGAAGAAGTCGCGGGTCACGTCCAGCAGGTCCTGGTACATCTCCAGGGCCTCGGCGTCGTCGGCCTGGCGGAAGAGGCCGGAGACCTTCTTGGCGCCGGAGTCCATGAGCGTCACGACCTTGTAGAGCTCGCGGGTGATGTTCACCGCCATCTCGTTCACGCCCATGGTCACGATCTCGAGCTGCTTGACCTCGGAGGCCGGGATGTCCTCGGCCTGGTGGGGGTAGATCTCGGAAAAGTTCTCCTGGTTCAGCAGAACGTCGGTGACGACGCGGTCGTTCATGTACTCGTCGGACATGACGGTGAGCAGAATCTGCTCCAGGTTCTGGAATTGCGCGATCTCGATGGGAGCTTCGCGTCCGTCGACAACGATCATGGCACTCTCCTCCGTGGGGGTGGCTTTTTCCTGCCGGGAAAATATTCAAGAAGCGTGCCGTTAATCGGCACTGGAGGCGCAGAGCCCGGCCAGTGCGGCCAGCCCCGCCTGGAAACGGCGGATAAGGGACAGTATGTCCGCGAGGTTGTCCCCGCGCTCCTCGCCCTGGGTGGCCAGCAGCCAGCCGAGGGGAGCCAGGCGGGGATCGGCCTGCAGGCGCGCGGTCAGGCGCTGCCAGGAGGCCAGGAACTTGGTCTTGAAGGCGGGCAGCGGGTCGCGCAGCAAAAGCGTGCCCTGGCTCGAGAGCAGCGTGATCAGGCCGGAGGCCTCTGCCAAGGGCGCGGCGAGCTCGGCCCGGGCCGTCCCTGAAAGCGGCGGCAGGCCGGAAAGGTCCGGGGAGTCCACCCCGTCAAGGAACTGACGATAGAAGGCGCGCTGCACCAGAAGCCACGCCTGGCGGTCGTCCGGCGCGTGCTCGCCCAGGCGCGTGAGCCCGAGATACCCCCAGGCGTCGCGTCCCGCCACGAAGGCTCGGGAGCCGCACGGCGCGGCGTCTCCCCATCCCTGCCCGGCAAGGCACGCCGCGGCCGCGGCGAACACGCCCTCGGGCCCTATGGCCTTGCGGCAGGCCTCGCCGCGCGCGCAGGGCGCGCCGAAGGCGCAGGGGTGGCAGTCCATGTCCGGCTCGAGGCAGAGCGCTCCCTCGAGGTAGGGGCCGGTGTCCCAGGGCTGGGCGGTGCACAGGAAGACCGCCAGCACGGGCGTGGAGAGCCCGGCGGCCAGGTGCATGGTGCCCGTGTCGTTGGTCACCAGGAGGCGTGCGCGCGTGAGCACGGCGGCCAGCTCGGGAAGCGACGTGCGGCCCACCAGGGAGATGTGCGGGTGGTCGGCCTGCGCGGCATAGCGCTCGGCCAGCCGCTGCTCGCCGGGCCCGCCCAGGAGCACCGGCAGGGCGGCGCATTTTTCCCAGAGCAGGCGGCCCAGGCAGGCAAAATATTCCAGCGGCCAGCGTCGCCTCTCCTCGCTCGCGCCGAGCTGCAGGGCCACCAGCCCGCCCGGAGCCTTGCCGGGAGTCTCGGGCAGGCCTGACAGGACCGTGGCCTCGAGTTCCGCTAGGAGCGCATCCACCCGGGCGCGGTTCGCGGCGTCCGGACCGGCCAGGCGCAGGGCCGGAGGGCATTCCCCGGCGCCGAGTCCGGCCACGCGGCAGAAGATGTCGGCCACGTTGAAGGGACTCGTGCCGCGATGCCTGCTCGCGGTCTGCAGAAAGGCCGCCCACGGGCTCGTGTCCAGGCTGAAGCCCTCCTCGTCCAGGCAGAGCCCGACCTGCTCGACCGGCGATGTTCCGGAAGCGGCGCCAAAGGCGCCGACGGCCGCGAAATGCCGCGCCAGGACGCGCCCGGCGAGCGAGGGGGTGATGTTCACCACGCGCTCGGGCGCCATGCTGCGCCGGACCTCTTCGCCCCACTCCCAGAACGAGGAGAGCATCCGGCGCCAGTCCGCGCCCGGTCCGGCCACAAGGCGCGAACCCGGCAGCGCGGCGACGCCTGAGAGGCCGTCGAGCAGCCCGGCGGCCGCGCGGAAATTCTCCAGACAGGCCAGATGGACCTCGTGGCCCTGCGAAGCCAGGCCCGAGATGCAGAGCTGGCTCTGGATCAGGTCGCCGAAGCGGGTGAGGTTCAGGAGCAGGACGCGCATGGGCTACGAGCCTTGCACGCCCCGTGCCGCGCGCACCACGTCGGCCAGCCTGGCTGCGGCCTCGCGCGGCGCGGGGGCGGAGCACACGGCCGAGACCACGGCCACGCCTGCCGCGCCCGCCCGGATGACGCCGGCGGCGTTGTCCGCGCCGATGGCGCCGATGCCCACCACCGGCCGTCCGGCCAGCTCGACGATGCGCGAAAGCCCGGCAAGCCCGATGACCGGCGCGGCGTCCTTCTTGGTGGTCGTGGCGAAGACCGGCCCGGCGCCGAGATAGTCCACGGGCAGGTCGCGGGCCGCCAGGGCCAGCTCCTCGCTCTCCACGGAGAGTCCGACGACGGCGTCGGGACCGAGCGTACCCTGCACGATGGCGCGCACGTCCGCGGGATTCATGTCCTTCTGCCCCACGTGCACTCCGGCCGCGCCGCAGGCCAGGGCCACGTCCACGCGGTCGTTGATGAGCAGGGGCACGCCGAAGGGATCGAGCAGGGCCTTCACGGCCCTGGCGAGCTCCACGAACTCGCGCGTCTGCGCGTCCTTCTCCCTGAGCTGCACGAGCGTCACGCCTCCGGCCACGGCCTCGCCCACCACGTCGACGAGCTGCCGCCCGAGGCACAGGGGGCGGTCCGTGACCAGGTAGACCGAGAGGTCGAAGCGCCTCATTCGCCCTTCTCCCTGGCCGCCAGATGGCCCTCGACCGAGGCGATCTTGGAGCTCAGGCGGCCTGCCTGCCCCTCGCGCGAATCCACCTTGAGCGTCATGTAGACGCGCGCGGAGCGCTCGCGCATGGCCGCGTGGCAGCGGCCGACCACGTCCATGACCTCGCCCCATTCGCCCTCGATGCAGGTGCCCATGGGCCCGAATTCATGCGCCAGGCCGCTTTCGCGGATGATGCGCACGGCCCCGGCCACATGCTCGGACAGGCTATCGCCGAGACCGACGGGGAATATCGAAAGTTCCGCCAGAACGCTCATTGGACCCTCCTTGGTTGGTTGCCCGATCAATTTGCCCTCGAGCACCCTGTGAGGCAGATGTACGACCACCCGGGAAGCAAGGCAAGGCCTGCCTTCCTGGGCGTCGGCCATATGCTCTTTACATCTTTTGGGCGCTTTTGTAGCGTGCAGTCCTCTCTTTCCAACCGCGCGGGGGGGAAATTTTCCCCGCCCGCCCACCAACTGGAGGTGTCCGATGGCCCTGTTCACTCCCGAGGAGGCGCTCACCTATCACAGCGCCGGCCGCAAGGGAAAAATCGAAGTCGTTCCCACCAAGCCGTGCCTGACCCAGAAGCATCTGACGCTGGCCTATTCGCCCGGTGTCGCGCATGCCTGCATGGCGATCCACAAGGATCCCTCCCTGGTCTACAAGTACACCACCAAGGGCAACCTCATCGCCGTGGTCTCCAACGGCACGGCGGTGCTCGGCCTCGGCAACATCGGCCCCTTGGCGGGCAAGCCGGTGATGGAAGGCAAGGGCGTGCTCTTCAAGGTCTTCGCAGACATCGACGTCTTCGACATCAACCTCGACTGCAAGGACCCGGACCGTCTCATCGACGTGGTCAAGGCGCTGGAGCCCACCTTCGGCGGCATCAACCTCGAGGACATCAAGGCCCCCGAGTGCTTCCACATCGAGACCACGCTCAAGCGCGAGATGAAGATCCCGGTCTTCCACGACGACCAGCACGGCACGGCCATCATCTCCGGCGCGGGCCTGTTGAACGCCCTCGAGATCAGCGGCAAGAAGATCGAGGACATCGTGGTCGTGGTCTCGGGCGCCGGCGCCGCGGCCATCGCCTGCCTCAAGTTCTACGAGGCGCTCGGCGTGAAGCACGAGAACATCCACATGTTCGACTCGCGCGGCCACGTCCACAAGGGCCGCACGGACCTGAACCCGCAGAAGGCCTACTTCGCCCAGGACAAGGCGCTGCCCTCCCTGGCCGCGGGCATGAAGGGGGCGGACTGCTTCCTCGGCCTGTCCGTGGGCGGCATGGTCACGCCGGAGATGGTCAAGTCCATGGCCAAGAGCCCGATCATCTTCGCCTGCGCCAACCCCGACCCCGAGATCACCTATCCCGACGCCAAGACCGCCCGTCCGGACGCCATCATGGCCACGGGCCGCTCGGACTTCCCCAACCAGGTCAACAACGTGCTCGGCTTCCCCTTCATCTTCCGCGGTGCGCTGGACTGCGAGTCCACGTCCATCAACGAGGAGATGAAGGTCGCGGCGGCCCGGGCCCTGGCCGACCTGGCCAAGGAGCCGGTCCCGGACTACGTGAAGAAGGCCTACGGCGTCTCGGAGATGGAGTTCGGCATCGACTACATCATCCCCAAGCCGCTCGACCTGCGCGTCATCGAGTGGGAGGCCCCCGCCGTGGCCAAGGCCGCCATGGACAGCGGCGTGGCCCGCAAGGCGCTCGACATGGACAAGTACAAGGTCGAGCTGCGCGATCGCCTGGCCGCTTCGCGCGCCCGCGTGCAGACGCTCGTGGACAGCTACGAGCTGGGCTTCTAGGCTCCCTTCCCTTCGCCCTCCACACCGGGAGGCGGCCCTGCGCCGCCTCCCGTTTTTTTTGCCCGCCGTATTCCCGTTTGCACGCCTATCCCCGCGGATGCATAAATATCATTCCCACCGCCCGCGCCGGGGGGTAGAGTTCAAAGAACCGTCAACCCCGGACGGCAATTGACAAATATTGTCCAGGGTCCTAGTTAAGGACCCTACTTTCCGGCGTGGCGGCCGTTGCGCCGGCCGAGATGACTCCAGGTGAGGCATGGGCAAAATAAAGGCGATCGTGGACGCGGCACAGACGTTGTTCGCGGAGAAGGGATACGAGAACACCCCGGTGGCGGAAATCGCCAAGATCGCGGGTGTTGCCGGCGGGACGATCATCTATCATTTCAAGAACAAGGAAAACCTGCTCTTCATCGTCACCTGGCGCATCCTCTACTCGCTCTACAAATCCACGCTCAAGGGGCTGGGCCCGAGCCCGGACGGCCTGCAGGCCGCAGTCGCTTTCGTGGACACGTTCTTCGACTCCTTGGAATCGCATCGCAACGAATTTCAGCTCATGCTGAAGAATACGGCCTACGACACCCTGGACGTGGATGCCTTTCCCAATGCCGACCTGAAGCTCCTGCACCTGCGCTATCTCCAGCTCCTGGAGGACGCACTGGACAGGGGGCAGCGCGACGGCTCCATCAACATCGAGGACGTCCACGCCACCGCGACGATCATCTACGCCACCCTGGTCGGAGCCGCGCGCATGCACATCTCCCATGGAGAGCCCCTGGGCGTGCTGCACAAGGAAGCCGCCACCTTCGTCCGCGCCCGTCTGACGTTGCCTGCCTGAGGGGTACCTGAAAACGCACCCCGGCGCGCCTGCCTGACGGCAGAACACGCGAAATGATGCCCGCCGCCTCGAACCGAGGCCAGCGGGCTTTCTTTTGTCCTGGACTGGGCCCGAAGGGCCAGGAGCGGAGGATCAGGAAAGAACGAGACGCGCGGGGAGATCGTCAGTAGGCAGGACCTGGCCGATGACAGCGGCCATCTCGCCTGCCTCGCCGAGCATGGACAGGGCGCGCGGCAGAAGCTCCTCCGGCACGGCCAGGACCAGGCCGCCCGAGGTCTGGGCGTCGAAGACGAGGTCCGCGCGCACGGGCTCTATGCCCTGCTCCACGCGCACGGCCGTGGAACAGAAGCTCCTGTTGGCGTGGCTGCCCATCGGGACGAGGCCCATGGCGGCCAGCTCCAGCGCCTCCTCGAGCATGGGCACCTCCCTGACGAAGAGGCGCACGGCCACGCCCGATGCATGGGCCATCTCGAGGAGATGGCCGCCCAGGCCGAAGCCGGTCACGTCCGTGGCCGCCTTGAGCCCCAGCTCGCGGATGACCCGCCCGCCCGCGGCGTTCAGATGCGCGGCCCAGCGCACGAGCAGCTCCTCGAAACGCGCGCTCCCGCTCCAGCGGGCCTTGAGCCCGGTCGCCAGGATGCCCGTGCCGAGGGGCTTGGTCAGCACCAGGCGGTCGCCCGGGCGAAGCCCCTTGTTCGTGGCCACGCGCTCGGGATCGATGATGCCCGAGACCGACAGGCCGTACTTGATCTCGTCGTCCTCCACGCTGTGTCCGCCCGCGAGCACGGCCCCGGCCTCGAGGATCTTGTCGCGGCCGCCGCGCAGGATGTCGGCCAGCACGTCATGCGGCAGGGTCTTGATCGGGAAGCAGACGATGTTCATGGCGGACAGGGGCTCGCCACCCATGGCGTAGACGTCCGACAGGGCGTTGGCCGCTGCTATCTGGCCGAAGGAATAGGGATCGTCGACGATGGGCGTGAAGAAGTCGAGGGTCTGCACCAGGGCCTTGCCGCCCGGGAAGGCGATGATCGCGGCGTCCTCGTTGCCCGAGGTGCCGACCAGGATGCGCGCGTCAAGAGGCGCGGGACCGAGCATGGCCAGGACTTCCTCCAGATCCCCGGGAGGAATCTTGGCGGCTCAACCAGCGGCCTTGACCTTGTCGACCAGCGTGATGCGGCTCATGAGGCGTCTCCGAGGGTGCCGCGCGCGGCCGTGTCCAGGACGTGGCGGACGAAATAGCGGTAGGCGGGCATCAGGCTGCGCTTGGAGTTGCGCACGAGCCAGAACTGCCTGGCCATGTCCAGTCCGGTCACGGGCACGGAAACGATCTCCCCGCGCTCGAGGAAGGGACGTGCGGCAAGGCGCGAGGTCACGGAGACGCCGAGCCCGAGGCGCACGCACTGGATCACGGCCTCGGTGCTCACGGCCGAGACCGCCACGCGCAGCTCGAACAGCCCGAGCCCCTGGCGCTGCAAGGCGATCTCGAGCGCCTTGCGCGTGCCCGAGCCCCGCTCGCGCATGATCCAGGGCCAGGCGCGCAGCTGGTCCAGAGCGGCGGCCTGTCCGTCCTTGGGGGCCAGGGAGGGCGGAGCGATGAGCACCACGTCGTCGTCCATGATCTTGTCGAAGAGCAGGTCGGGATGCTCCACAGCGGCGCCGACGATGCCGCAGATGAGGCGGCCGTCCACCACCTGCTCGATGATCCCTCCTGAATCCGAGACCTCCATGTGCACGGCGACCTCGGGATAGGCCTCGAGGAAGCCCCGCAGAAGCTCGGGCAGGATGTAGTGGGCAGGTATGGTGCTCGCGCCGACGACCAGATCGCCGCCGACCTTGTCCAGGAGGAGCTGGATTTCCGCGCGGGCACTGGTCAGGCTGCGGAAGGCCTCCTTGACGTGGCCGTAGAGGAGCTCCCCCGCCTGCGTGGGCAGCACTGTCCTGCCCATGCGGTCGAAGAGCTTAACGCCGAGCTCCTCCTCCAGAACCGAGATGTGCGAGCTGATGGTCGGCTGGGAGAGAAAAAGTTCCTGACCTGCCTTGGAAAAGCTCGCCAGCTCGTAGACCTTGCAGAACGCTTCGAGTCTCCTGATATCCATAAGCTTGATGGAATACATCAAGATCGCAAATAAGAAAATAGAAAAGGCAGGCCGAAGCCTGCCTTTTTTCTATTTGCCATCCTGACTCGCGCGGAGCCGGGACATGTCAGCTACTCGGCCTTGGGCTCCTCGGCGGGGGCTTCGGACGCCTCGGCGGGAGCCTCGGCGGCAGCGGCCTTCTTCCGGGGAGCGGCCTTCTTCTTGGGCTTCTCCTCGGCGGCAGCTTCAGGAGCTGCCTCGGCCTTGGGGGCCTTCCTGGCGGCGGCCTTCTTGGGGGCAGCCTTCTTGGCCTCGGGCGCAGCCTCGGGAGCGGCGAACTCGATCAGCGCCAGGGGGGCGTTGTCGCCCTTGCGGGGCTCGCCGAGCTTGACGATGCGGGTGAAGCCGCCGGGCACGCCGGTGAACTTGGGACCGATCTCGTCGAAGAGCTTCTGCACCAGCTGGTGGTTCTCCAGGACCTTGTAGGCCTGGCGACGGGCGTGCAGGTCGTTCCTGAGCGCCAGGGTGATGAGGCCGTCGGCCACCTTGCGCAGCTCCTTGGCGCGGATCACGGTGGTGCGGATGCGACCGTGGATCACCAGGGAACGGGCCATGTTCCGGAACATGGCATTGCGGTGGGAGGGCTGCATCCCGAGTTTCTTTCCGGACTTCTTATGCCTCATTGTTCTCTTTCCTCTTCAGCCATTCCTGGAGTTTTTCCTCGAAATTGTCGATCTTGACCCCGAATTCCAGGCCCATGTTGTCCAGGACGCGGCGGATCTCCTCCAGCGACTTGCGGCCGAAGTTCTTGGTCTTCAGCATCTCGTTCTCACCGCGCTGCACCAGTTCGCCCACGTAGCGGATGTTGGCGCTCTTCAGGCAGTTGGTGGCGCGCACGGAGAGTTCGAGCTCGTCGATGGACTTGAAGAGGTTCTCGTTCTCCTCGCCCGAGCCCGCGTGGCCCGAACGCTCGTCCTCGCTGGTCTGCTCGTCGAAGTTGATGAAGATCGAGAGCTGGTCCTTGAGGATCTTCGCGCTGTAGGCGATGGCGTCCTCGGGGCTCACGGAACCGTCGGTCCAGACCTCGAGGATGAGCTTGTCGTAGTTGGTCATCTGACCGACACGGGCCTGCTCCACCGCGTAGGCCACCTTCTTCACGGGGGAGAAGCTGGCGTCCAGGGCGATCAGGCCGATCTCCTGGGTCTGATCGTGCATCTCGGCCGGAACGTAGCCCTTGCCCATCTGCACCTCGAGCGTGACCTTGAACTCCACGTCGTCGGACAGGGTTGCGATGTGCTGGTCCGGGTTCAGGACACGCACGTTGTGCGTCTCCTTGATCGCGGAGGCAGTCACCTGGCCCTTCTTGTTGGCGTGCAGGACGAGGGTCTGCGGCTCCTCGGTGGCCATGGCCAGGCGGACCATCTTGAGGTTCAGCACGATGTCAGTGACATCCTCGATCACGCCGGGGATGGTCGTGAACTCGTGCTGCACGCCCTCGATGCGGGCGGAGACGATGGCGGCGCCCTGAAGGGACGACAGCAGCACGCGGCGCAGCGCGTTGCCGATGGTGGTGCCAAAGCCCCGCTCCAGCGGCTCGCACACGAACTTGCCGTAGGTGTTGCCCGACTTGGTATCCTTGACCAGCTGTTCGGGCTTGACCAGTTCGGACCAGTTCCGGGTGTTGATAAGCTTGTCGCCTTGCTGGATGAGCATGGTGTCCCCTTACTTGGAGTACAACTCGACGATGAGCTGTTCGTTGATGGGGTGCTGGATGTCCTCGCGGCGCGGCGAAGCCTTCACAGTGCCCTTGAAGTTCTCGCCATCGACCTCGAGCCACTCGGGGCAGCCGCGGCGGGCGATGACCTGCTGGGCCTCCTGAATGACGGGGACCTTGCGGGACTCCTCGCGCACGAGAAGGACGTCGCCGGGCTTCACCTGCATGGACGGGATGTTCACGCGACGGTTGTTGAGCGTGAAGATGCCGTGACGCACCAGCTGGCGGGCCTGGTCGCGCGAGTTTGCAAAGCCCATGCGGAAGACAACGTTGTCCAGCCGCTGCTCGAGCAGGGCCAGCAGGTTGTGACCGGTGACGCCCTTCTGGCGGTCGGCCTCCTGGAAATACAGGCGGAACTGGTGCTCCAGCACGCCATACATGCGGCGGACCTTCTGCTTCTCACGCAGCATGACGGCGTAGTCGCTCATCTTGCCGCGGCCACGGCCGTGCTGGCCGGGGACGTACGGACGGCGCTCGTAAGCGCACTTGTCAGTGTAGCAGCGGTCGCCCTTCAGAAAGAGCTTGCCACCTTCGCGGCGGCACACCCGGCATTTGGGACCATCATAGCGAGCCAACTCTTAATCCTCCCTCGGTTAAACGCGGCGGCGCTTCGGCGGACGGCAGCCGTTGTGGGGAATGGGCGTCACGTCGCGAATGAAGGTGACCTTGAAGCCAGCGTTGTTGATGGCACGCATGGCCGCTTCACGGCCGGCGCCGGGGCCTTTGACCAGGATGCCGACGGAACGCATACCGTTCTCCTGCGCCTTCTTGGCGGCAGTCTCGGCGGCGATCTGCGCGGCGAAAGGAGTCGACTTGCGCGACCCCTTGAACCCGCTGCCGCCCGAGGACGCCCAGGACACCACGTTGCCCCTCATGTCGGTGAAGGTGATGATGGTGTTGTTGAAGGACGCCTGGATATGGGCGATGCCAGTCGGGATGTTCTTCTTTTCTTTCTTCTTCGTCACACGGCGCGCTTTGGCCATGACCCTACTCCAAAGTCGAAATTATGCGAAACGTCGCGGAAAGCAAAAACGCCTACTTGCCTTTCTTCTTGCGCCCGACAACGCTCGGACGCGGTCCCTTGCGGGTGCGGGCGTTGGCGTGCGTGCTCTGGCCGCGCACGGGAAGACCCTTGCGATGGCGCAGGCCACGATAGCAGCCGATTTCCATCAGCCGCTTGATATTCCCGGTCACGTCGCGGCGAAGATCGCCCTCGACCTTGTGCGTGGTCTCGATCTCCTTGCGGAGAATGTTGACCTCGTCGTTGGTCAGGTCATCGGCGTTCTTGTTCCACTCGACGCCGGTGGCGTCACAGATCTTGAGCGCGGTGGTGCGACCGATACCGAAAATGTAGGTCAAAGCGATGTCCAACCGCTTGTTCCTGGGCAGTTCGACTCCTGCGATACGAGCCACGTGAGCTACCTCTCTTAACCCTGGCGCTGCTTGTGCCTGGGGTTTTCGCAAATGACGCGCAGCACGCCCTTGCGTTTGATGATCTTGCACTTGGGGCAAATCTTTTTGACCGACGGCCTCACCTTCATGACCTTGTCTCCCTGTCGTCTTGTGCCCGCATCACAGGCTCAATATCTCAGGACCTTCTCCCGTCACCACGACGGTATGCTCGAAATGAGCCGACAAACTTCCATCCCTGGTGACAGCGGTCCAATTGTCGTCCAGTACCTTCACCTCGGGCGAGCCGACAGTGACCATCGGCTCTATTGCCAGAACCATCCCGGCCTTCAGCGGCAAGGACGGCGAGCGCGACGGCACGAAGTTCGGAACCTCGGGCTTCTCGTGCAGACTCCTTCCTATGCCGTGGCCGACAAAACGCCGTACGACACTGAATCCCCTGCCCTCCACGTATTCCTGGACGGCGCGGGAGATGTCGTACAGCTCGTTGCCTGGCCTCGCCTGCTCGATCCCCCGGTAAAGCGATTCCCGGGTGATTTCGAGAAGGGCGTTAGCTGTAGCCGAAACTTCGCCCACTGTAAAGGTCCTGGCGGAATCGCCGTAGAACCCTTCGTAGACCACGCCCATGTCGACGCTCACGATGTCTCCTTCGACGAGCGTCCGCTGGGACGGGAAGCCGTGGACGACCTCCTCGTTCACCGAGCAGCACAGGGCGTAGGGAAAGCCGTGGTATCCCTGGAAGGCGGGTTTGACCCCGAACTCACGGCATTTCTCCTGGGCGATATCTTCAAAGAACATCGTCGTGATCCCCGGACGGACCGCCTGTTCGAGCGCGTCCAGGATGCGGGCCACGATACGGTTGGCCTCGCGCATAAGCCCGATTTCAGCGGCGTTCTTAATAAAGATGCCGCGGAACTTCTTCACTACTAGCGCCTGCCCTTGACCCTTCCGGCCTTGTCCATCAGACCCTGATACTGGCGCGAAATGAGGTGCGATTCAAGCTGGCCCATGAAATCCATGGCCACGCCGACGACGATCAGAAGCGACGTGCCGCCGAAATAGAAAGGCACCTTGAACTGCGTGATGAAGATCATCGGCAGGACGCAGATCACGGAGATGTACAGGGCGCCCCACAGGGTGATGCGCGCCAGCACGCGGTCGATGTATTCCTTGGTCTTCGCCCCGGGCCGGATACCGGGAATGAAGCCGCCGCCCTTCTTCAGATTGTCCGCGATCTGGCTCGGATCGAAGATGATCGCGGTGTAGAAGTAGCAGAAGAAGACGATGAGGCCCACGAAGACGACGTTGTACAGGACCGACGAGGGCGTGAACCAGGTGGCGGCCTGCTGCAGCCACTTCACGCCGGAGAACTGGGCGATGGTGCCCGGGAACATCAGGATCGAGGAGGCGAAGATCGGCGGAATGACGCCCGCGGTGTTCACGCGCAGCGGCAGGTGCGAGGACTGGCCGCCGTACATCTTCCGCCCCATCTGCCGTTTGGCGTACTGGATGGGTATGCGCCGCTGGCCGCGCTCGATGAAGACGATGATCACCAACACGCCGAGCATGATCGCGCCGAGGATGAGCGCCACGAAGAGGCTCAGCTCGCCAGCGGACAGGAGGCGGAAGGAGTTCGTCAACGCACGGGGCAGCGAGGCGACGATACCCGCGAAGATGATGAGCGAAATGCCGTTGCCGAGTCCCTTTTCCGTAATCTGCTCGCCGATCCACATGATCAGGATCGTGCCTGCGGTCAGGGTCAGGACCGTGGTGAAGCGGAAGGCCCATCCGGGAGCAAGGACCACGGGCATACCCGTGGGGCTGGTCATGCTCTCCAGGCCGATGGCGATGCCCATGCCCTGGACCAGGGTGATGAGCACGGTGCCGTAACGGGTGTACTGTGTGATCTTCTTCTGCCCCTGGGCCCCGTCTTCCTTCTGCATGCGCGCCAGTTCGGGACTGACCACGCCGAGCAGCTGGATGATGATGGAGGCCGAGATGTAGGGCATGATGCCCAGGGCGAAGATGGAGATCCGCGACAGACCGCCGCCGGAGAACATGTCAAAGAGCCCGAAGAGCGTGTTGCTGGCGCTCTTGAAGAACTCCGACAGGGCGGCGGTATCCACCCCGGGAACCGGGATGTGGATACCGACCCTGTAGAAGGCCAGGAGCGCGAAGGTCCAAAACAGCTTCCTGCGCAGCTCCGGCAGCTTGCCGATATTCTCGACTCCGAGAGAGGCCATGTACCTTCCCTGTCCTGGTTTAGGCTTCCAGGGCCTTGGCCGTTCCGCCGGCCTTCTCGATCTTTTCCTTGGCGCTGCCGCTGAAGCGATGAGCCTCGATGGTCACCGCAGCGGAGAGCTCGCCACGTCCGAGCACCTTCACGGGAAGGCGTTCGGCGCAAAGCCCCTTCTCGTAGATCGCCTCGACCGTGATCTCGCTCACGCCCTCGAAGGCCGCGAGCAGGGTGTCGAGGTTGACCGGCGCGTACTCGACGCGGGTCAGGTTCTTGAAGCCGCGCTTGGGCAGGCGGCGCTGCAGGGGCATCTGGCCGCCTTCGAAGCCGGCCTTCTTGCCGCCGCCGGAGCGGGCGCGCTGGCCCTTGTGGCCCTTGCCGGAAGTCTTGCCCAGGCCGGACCCCTTGCCGCGGCCGACGCGCTTCCTGGTCTGACGTTCCTCGGGGAACGGATACAGTTCGTGCAGCTGCATTAGTCCACAACCTCCACCAGGTGCTCCACCTGCTTCACCATGCCGCGAACGGCATCATTGTCCGGCATTTCCTTGACCTGACGGATCTTGCGCAGGCCCAGGGCCTCGAGCACCTTCCGCTGCTTGGGCGTGGCGCCGATTGTGCTGCGCTTCTTCATGATCTTCATGACTCGGCTCCCTTACTTCCGCGGGGTGGACAGCGCCTTGCCGCGGATGTCGGACACCACGTCGGCGCTCGTGATCTCGGCCAGGCCGGCCATGGTGGCCTTGAGCACGTTATGGGGATTGTTGGTCCCGATGGCCTTGGTCAGGATGTCGTGCACGCCGGCGGCTTCCATGATCGCACGCACCGGGCCGCCGGCGATGATGCCGGTACCCTTGCTGGCGGGCTTGAGCAGCACCGTGGCGGCGCCGAAGATGCCGAGGATCTCGTACGGCAGGGTGCCGTCGATCAGAGGAACCTCGATCATCTCCTTCTTGGCGCGGTCAGAGGCCTTGCGAATGGCCTCGGGCACCTCGTTGGCCTTGCCCAGTCCGACGCCCACGTGCCCGTTGCCGTCACCGACGACGACCAGGGCGCTGAAGCTGAACCGACGACCGCCCTTGACGACCTTGGCGACGCGGTTGAGATAGACGATCTTTTCAATGTGTCCGGTATCGTTGGTCTCGGCCATGACGGCTTCCACTCCTTAGAATTTCAGTCCGGCTTCACGAGCGCCATCGGCCAGCGCTTTGATGCGGCCGTGGTACTTGTAGCCGTTACGATCGAAGACAACGGCCTCGATGTTCATGGCCTTGGCCTTCTCGGCCACATCCTTGCCGACGCTCGTGGCGCCGTCCTTGTCCAGCTTCAGCGTGGAACCGCCCTTGTTCAGGGACAGGGTGGACGAGGAGACGAGGGTCTTGCCGGTCTCGTCGTTCACCAGCTGGGCGTAGATGTGCTTGTTGGAGCGGAAGACCACCAGGCGCGGGCAGCCCACCGAACCGGAGATCTTCTTACGGATCCGGAACTTGCGGCGCTTGCGCCGTTCTTCCTTGGTCAGCTTCATGGCGTTGTTCCTTTCTCAGGCATTACGGCGGCTGTTACTTCTTGCCGCCGGACTTGCCGGCCTTGCGGCGGATATGCTCATTCGCGTACTTGATGCCCTTGCCCTTGAAGGGCTCGGGCGGACGCACGCGGCGAATCTGAGCAGCCACCTCGCCGACCAGTTGCTTGTCGATGCCCATGATGGTCAGCTTGTTGCCCTCGGCCTTGGCTTCAATACCGGCAGGCAGGGGGAAGTTGACCGGATGGGAATAGCCCACGGAGAGCACCACGCTCTTGCCCTGGACCTGAAGCTTGTAGCCCACGCCCACGACCTCGAGCTCCTTCTGGTAGCCCTTGGTCACACCCTCGACGCAGTTGGCCAGCAGGGTGCGGCGCAGACCGTGCTGCTCGCGGGCGGCACGGGATTCGTCAACACGGGTGATGTTGACCTGATTGCCCTCGACCGCGTACGCGACCTTCGCGTGCCGGGGGGTCGTGAGGGCGCCCTTGGGGCCCTTCACCTCGACGACCTCGTCGCCGACCTTGACTTCGACTCCGCTGGGGAGCTCGATATGCTTCTTGCCGATTCGGGACATGGCTCGATTCCTCTTACCAGATTTCGCAGAGCAGCTCGCCGCCGACCTTCTCGGTGGCGGCCCTGTTGCCTTCCAGAATGCCCCGGGAGGTCGACAGGACACAGATGCCCAGGCCGTTGCGGACGCGGGGGATGTCACCCACGCCGACGTAGACACGACGGCCGGGGGTGCTGATCTTCTTGGCGCCGTTGATGACCGGCTTGCCGCCCGCATATTTCAGGGTGATGACCATATCGCGCTCGCCCACTTCGTAGTCGGCGATGAAGCCTTCTTCCTTCAGGATGCGCGCGAGGTCGGCCTTCATCTTGGAAACCGGCACGTTGACGTGGGCGTGGAGGCCCTGATGCGCGTTGCGCAGGCGGGCCAGCATGTCGGCCACGGGATCACAGACAGCCATTGCTCATTCTCCTCGATCGTTCCTGGTACCTTGCGGACTACCAGCTCGACTTACGCACGCCAGGCAACTCGCCGCGCAGGGCCTTGTTCCTGAAGCAGATACGGCAGATGCCGTAGCGGCGCAGGTAGGCGCGAGAGCGACCACAGATCGGACAGCGGTTGTACGCGCGGGCCGAAAACTTGGGCTTGCGACGCGCCTTGACCATGAGAGAGGTGCGGGCCATTGCGTAACTCCTTATTTCCTGTAGGGCATGCCGAGCAGGGACAGGAGCTGCTTGGACTCCTTGTCGCTGGTCGCGGACGTGACGATAGTGATGTTCATGCCCTTCACACGCTCCACCTGATCGACGTTGATCTCGGGGAAAATCGTGTGCTCACGCACGCCCAGGGTGAAATTGCCCCGGCCGTCGAAGCCCTTGTCCGGAACGCCGCGGAAGTCGCGAACGCGGGGCAGGGAGAAGTTGATGAGCTTCTCCAGAAAATCCCACATGCGATCCCCGCGCAGCGTCACGCGGCAGCCGATGGGCTGACCTTCGCGAAGCTTGAAGGAGGCGATGGACTTCTTGGCCTTGGTGACCACGGCCTTCTGGCCCGAGATGCGGGTCAGCTCGTCCACAGCCTCTTCGATGAGCTTGTGGTTCTGGCTCGCCTCGCCCAGGCCGATGTTGAGATGGACCGAGCGGATCCTGGGGATCTGCATGGTCGACTTGTACCCGAACTCCTTGGTCAGCTCGGGAACGACCTTTTCCTTGTACATTTCTTCCAAGCGCGTCATCGTACTAACCCGCCTTGATGATCTCGTTGCACTTCTTGCAGAAGCGCACCTTGGTTCCGTCTTCGGTGTAGCGGTATCCGACGCGGGTGGCTTTGGCGCAGGCGTCGCAGACCACGGCCACATTGGAAATGTGGATCGGGGCCTCCTTTTCGACTATGCCGCCGGCCTGGCCGCTGTAGGGATTGCCGCGGGTGTGCCGCTTGACCACGTTCACCTTCTCGACGATGACGCAGTCCCTCTTTTTGAGGACCTTCAGCACTTTCCCGACCTTGCCCTTGTCCTTGCCGGCAAGGACTTCGACCTTGTCGTCCTTGCGGACACGATAGTTCTTGGCTTCCATGGCTTTCCTCGCGCTTCCTTCTTCGGGTCCCAGAGCTTACAGGACCTCGGGGGCCAGGGAAACGATCTTCATGAAGTTCTTTGCACGAAGCTCTCTGGCCACCGGCCCGAAGATGCGGGTGCCGACGGGCTCGTACTGCTTGGACAAAATGACGGCGGAGTTGTTGTCGAACTTGATGAAGGTGCCGTCAGGACGACCGATCTCCTTCGTAGTCCGAACCACCACCGCGAACATGACGTCGCCCTTCTTCACCTTGGCGTGGGGCATGGCGTCCTTGACCGAAACCACGATGATGTCACCGACGCTGGCGTACCGACGATGGGAGCCACCGAGCACCTTGATGCACATGACTTCCTTGGCGCCGGAATTGTCCGCAACGTCGAGTCGGGTCTGAACCTGGATCATTGCCGTTTTCCTTATTGCAAAAGCTTAGACAGCTTTTTCGACGATCTTCAGAAGCTGCCACCGCTTGCGGGCGGACAGGGGCCGCGACTCGACGATCTGGACCTTGTCGCCGATTCCGCACTCGTTCTGGGGATCGTGCGCCATGAACTTGTTGCGGCGACGGATGTACTTGCCCAGCAGCGGGTGCTTGACCAGGGTCTCGACGCGCACGACAATGGTCTTGTCGTTCTTGTCGCTGACCACCTCGCCGACGAGCACGCGCTTGCTGCTATTGTTCTCGCTCACGAGCTTTCTCTCCTACGCCTTGGGCTTTTCGTTCTTCACGGTCAGGATGCGGGCGATGCTCTGCTTCACGGCCTTCAGGCGCTGCGTGTTCTCGAGCTGCGCGGTGGAGTGCTGGAAGCGGAGGTTGAAGAGCTCCTGACGGAGTTCGTTCAGCTTCGCGTCACGCGCCGCGGAATCGAGTTCGCGAACGGCTTTCATGTCCATGTTAGATCGCCTCCTTGACCACAATGGCGGTCTTCACGGGCAGCTTGTGGGCGGCGCGGGTGAGCGCCTCCTTGGCCACCTCGAGCTCGACGCCGGCGAGCTCGTACATGATCCGGCCGGGCTGCACCGGGGCCACCCAGCCGACCGGCGCGCCCTTGCCCTTGCCCTGACGGACTTCGGCGGGCTTCGCCGTGATCGGATGATCGGGGAAGATGCGGATCCACACCTTGCCGCCGCGCTTGACGTGGCGGGAGATGGCGATACGGGCGGCCTCGATCTGCTGGGCGGTGATCTTGCCGTGCTCGAGGCACTTCAGACCGACCTCGCCGAACGCGACGGAGGTGCCGCGCTGGGCCTGGCCCTTGAGCCGGCCCTTCTGCCGCTTGCGGAATTTCAGTTTCTTGGGAGCAAGCATTACTGTTCCACCTCGTCCAAAATCTCACCCTTAAAGATCCAGACCTTCACGCCGATCACGCCGTAGGTCGTGCGGGCCTCGGCGAAGCCGAAGTCCAGATCCGCGCGCAGGGTCTGCAGCGGCACACGGCCGTCACGATACCACTCGCTGCGGGCGATCTCGGCACCGGCCAGACGACCGGCGCAGGCGACCTTGATGCCTTCGGCGCCGAACTTGCGGGCAATGCCCACGGTGCGCTTCATGGCGCGGCGGAAGGCAACGCGGCGCTCGAGCTGGGTGGCGATGGACTCGGCCACCAGCTGGGCGTCGGTCTCGGGGCGACGGATCTCGATGACCTCGATGGAGAACTCGCGCCCGAACTTCTTGCGCAGATTCTCGCGGATCTTCTCGATCTCGACGCCCTTGCGGCCAATGACGATACCGGGACGGGCCGTGTGGACCACGATGCGGACCTTGCCGCCGGCGCGCTCAAGCTCGATCTTGGCGATGCCGGCGTGGAAGAGTTCCTTCTTCACGTACTTCCGGACCTTGTCGTCCTCGAGCACGAACGCGGGGTAGTCCTTCTTGCTGAACCAGCGGGACTGCCAGTTCTTATTGTAGCCGAGCCTGAACCCGTAGGGATGTACTTTCTGACCCATGACGACCTCTTAGCTCTCGTCCACCACGATGGTGATGTGGCTGGTCCGCTTGAGGATACGGTAGGCGCGGCCCATAGCACGGGGCATGATCCGCTTCCAGGTGGGACCCTCGTTGACAATGACGCTCTTCACATAGAGCGAGTCCACATCCACGCCGGGCAGCTGGCCGGCATTGGCCACGGCGGACTTCAGGACCTTGTTCAGCTCCTGAGCGGCCTTCTTGGGGGTGAAGCGGAGAACGTTCATCGCGTCCTCCACGGGCATCCCCTTGATGTTGTCCGCGACCAGCCTGGTCTTGCGGGGCGAGATTCGCACGTATTTGGCGACGGCCTTGGCTTCCATCGATAATCTCCCTCGGCTACTTCTTGCCCGCGGCCTTGCTCTTCTTGTCGGCCGCGTGGCCGAAGAAGGTGCGCGTCGGCGAGAATTCGCCCAGCTTGTGCCCCACCATGTTCTCGGTCACGAAGACCGGGATGAACTTGCGGCCGTTGTGCACGGCGAAGGTCAGGCCGACCATTTCCGGAACGATGGTGGAACGCCTGGACCACGTTTTGATCACGCGGCGATCCGAGGTCTCGTTGGCCTTCTGCACTTTGTTGATCAGGCTGGTGTCCACGAAGGGACCCTTTTTCAGTGACCTGGGCATGTCCAGTTACTCCTGCTATTTCTCGCCGCGCCGCTTCACGATCAGCTTGGACGAAGGCTTGTTCGGCTTGCGGGTCTTGTAACCCTTGGTCGGCTTACCCCACGGGGTGCAGGGATGACGACCGCCAGAGGACCGGCCCTCGCCGCCACCGAGCGGGTGGTCGACCGGGTTCATGGCCACGCCGCGGACCTTGGGACGCTGTCCCAGCCAGCGGTTGCGGCCGGCCTTGCCCAGGGAGATGTTCTCGTGCTGGATGTTGCCCACCTGACCGATGGTCGCGATGCAGGCAGCGAGCACGTTGCGGATCTCGCCCGAGGGCAGGCGCAGGAGGGCATACTTGCCTTCCTTGGCCACGAGCTGGGCGTAGGTGCCGGCGGCGCGGCAGAACTGGCCGCCGCGGCCGGGCTGCAGCTCGATATTGTGGACCACGGTGCCGGTGGGGATGCGGCCGAGCTGCATCGCGTTGCCGGGCTTGATGTCGGCACCCTCGCCGGAAAGCAGCGCATCGCCGACCTTCAGGCCCACGGGCGCCAGGATGTAGCGCTTCTCGCCGTCGGCATAGTGCAGCAGGGCGATGCGGGCGCTGCGGTTGGGATCGTATTCGATAGCGGCGACCTTGGCCGGGATGCCCAGCTTGTTCCGCTTGAAATCGATGATACGGTAGAGCTTCTTGTGCCCGCCTCCCCGGCGCCGGGAAGTGACGCGGCCGTAGCAGTTACGACCGGCCTTCTTCCGCAGGCCCTTGACCAGGGACTTTTCGGGAGCCGTCTTGGTGACCTCCTCGAACGTGGAGACCATCTGGAAACGGCTGCCCGCGGAGGTGGGCTTCAGCTTGCGCACGGCCATCGCTTACACTCCTTCGAACAATTCGATCTTATCGCCTTCGGCCAGCGTGACGTAGGCTTTCTTGAAGCCGGGGACCTTTCCCGTCACCTTGCCGAACTTGGTGCGGGGCATGGGCTTCCTGCGGACCACGTTGACGCCCGTGACCTTGACCTTGAAGGCGTCTTCGACGGCCTTCCTGATCTCGATCTTGTTCGCCTTGTCGTGGACGTAGAAGATCACCTGCCCGTCCTCTTCCTTCACGAAGGTAGCCTTCTCGGAAATGACCGGCCGGAGGAGAATCTGGGTGTAGTCCATTACTTCAACCTTTCCTCGACGCTTTTGACGGCGTCCGTGAGCATCACCAGCTCCGGGTACGTCAGTACGTCCAAAACGCTCAATTTGTCGGCCTCGAGGACTTTGATGTGAGGCAGGTTCCTGGCCGAAAGAGCGAGATTCTTATCAAGGCCGCCCACAACAATCAAGGCTTTTTTCAAGCCAAGCTTGCCGACCACGTCGGCGAAGAGCTTGGTCTTCACCTCGGGCAGCTCCAGCTTGTCAACCACGGTCAGCTTCTCGCCGATGGCCTTGGAGGTCAGCGCCATCTTCAGCGCCAGGCTCCGGACCTTCTTGTTGACCTTGAAGTCGTAGGAACGGGGCTTGGGGCCGAAGGCCACGCCGCCGCCGCGCCAGACAGGGTTGCGGGTCGAGCCCACGCGGGCGCGACCGGTGCCCTTCTGCTTCCACGGCTTCTTGCCGCCGCCGCTGACCTCGCCCCTGGCCTTGGTGGCGTGCGTTCCGGCGCGCAGAGACGCGCGGTGGGCACGCACCACCAGGTTGAGGATCTCGGGGCGGACGTCCACTCCGAAGACGTCGGAGGCAAGCTCCAGGCTGCCGACTTCGACGTTGTTCTGATCGACTATCTTCACGTTCGCCATTGTCGTACCTGCCTAGTCCTGCTTGCGGATCATCACCAGGCCGCCCTTGGCACCCGGCACCTGGCCCTTGACCAGGATGACGTTTTCCTCAGGAATGACCTCGAAGATCTCGATGTTCTTGACGGTCACGCGGCGATCGCCCATGTGGCCGGGCATCTTCTTGTTCTTGAAGACGCGGCCGGGCTGGGTGCGGTTGCCGATGGAGCCGGGCGAACGGTGCACCTTCTCGGTGCCGTGCGTGTCGCGCAGGCCGCCGAAGTGAAAGCGCTTCATGACGCCCTGGAAGCCCTTGCCCTTGGAGGTACCGGTGACCTTGATCTTCTCGCCGGCGGCGAACATCTCGACGGTCAGGTCCTGGCCGACTTCGTAGCCCTCCAGGTTCTCCACGGGGAACTCCTGCAGGGTGCGGAAGCAGCCCTTGCCGGCCTTGGCCATGTGCCCCTTGAGGGGCTTGGTGACACGCTGCTCGGGGACTTCCTCGAAGCCCACCTGCAGAGCCGTATAACCGTCCTTCTCGTCGTTCTTGATCTGAAGGATGGGACAGGGGCCGGCCTTCACGGCGGTCACGGCGGTGACCGTGCCGTCTTCGGTGAAGACGCGGGTCATGCCGAGCTTGCGGCCCAGAATTCCGAGTTTGGTGGCCATGGCGTCCTCGCTAGAGTTTTATCTCAACGTCCACGCCGGCGGGCAGCGAAAGCTTGCCCAGGGCGTCGACGGTCTGCTGCGTGGGCTCCAGGATGTCGAGGAGGCGCTTGTGGACGCGCTGCTCGAACTGCTCCCGGGACTTCTTGTCGATGTGCACGCTGCGCTGAACGGTCGTCTTGTGGATGTTCGTGGGCAGCGGAATGGGGCCGGCAATGGCGGCTCCCGTGTTGCGCGCGGTATCCACGATCTCCGCCACAGCCTTGTCCAGGATGCGGTAGTCGTACGCCTTCAGCTTGATGCGAATGCGGTCGCTGGTCATGCTCGCCATAACTGTCACCCTACTCCTGGATCTCGGAGAC